>JBFGAO010000201.1:0-3244 GCA_041568095.1 Steroidobacteraceae bacterium
AGCTTCGGGAAGTACTCGGCGACCTCGACGCCGACGTCGGCGGTCGCCGCGGCCAGGCGGCGCTCGGCAGCGCGGATGTCGGGCCGTCGCGCCAGCCACTGCTCGGGAGTGCCGACCTCGGTCAGCTGCGGCAGCTCGGGCAGCGTCGTGGCGGGCGCGAGGACGCCGCGCAGCGTGTCGAGCGGCCAGGCGGTCAGCACCGCGAGCCGCTGTTCCTGCCGGACGACCTCGGCCTCGGCGTCCGGCACGGCCGCCGCGATGCGCCGCGCCTGCGACTGCGCGCGCGCCTGGTCCAGCGCATTGGCGCGGCCGGCCTCGAGCTGCGCATCGAGGATCGCGACGCTTTCCTCGAGGTTGGCGAGCTGGCGCTCGAGCAGCGCGAGGCGCTGCCGGGAGCCCAGCAGCGAGAACCAGGCCTGTGCCGTCTCGGCGACGATGGACAGCCGCGCGTCCGCCAGCGCCGCTGCGTCGGCCTCGACGCGGCGCTTGATCGCGCGGTTCTGGCTGCGCAGCCCGCCGAACAGGTCGATCTCCCAGGCCGCGTCGAAACCTGCGCGCCAGACGTCGAAGCGCGTGGCGTCAGGCGGCGCGAAGGGCTCGGCGCCGCTCGTCTGGCTGCGCTCGCGACCGGCGGACGACGTGACGGTCGGCAGCCAGCTGTAGACCGCGAGGCCGGAAAGCGCGCGCGTCTCGGCCAGCCGCGCGGCGGCTGCGGCGACGGTCGTGTTGGCCTCGAGTGCGCGCCCGATCAGCGCGTCGAGCTCGGCGCTGCCGAAGCCGGACCACAGTGCCGACGGCGCCGTGGCCACGGCCGTGCCGGCAGGGGCCTGGTCGAAGGCGGCTGGCAGCGGGGCAGCGGGCACGGAATAGCGCGGCCCGACCGTGCACGCGGACAGCAGCAGCAGCGAAGGCAGTAGCGCGGCCCTAGCCATGGCCGGACTCGGCGGCGAGCCGCGCGGCGCGGCGCTGCTGCTGCGCTGCGACGATGCGCCGGATCACGACATAGAACACCGGCGTGAAGAACAGGCCGAAGAACGTGACGCCCAGCATGCCGCCGACGACGGTGACGCCCATGACCTGCTGTACCTCCGCACCGGCGCCGCCGGCGAACATCAGCGGCGTGACGCCGGCGATGAACGCGAAGCTGGTCATCAGGATCGGCCGCAGGCGCAGCCGGCAGGCCTCGATCGCGGCCCCGACGATGTCGCGACCCTGCTGCTCGAGGTCGCGAGCGAACTCGACGATCAGGATCGCGTTCTTGCAGGCCAGCCCGATCAGCACCGCGAAGCCGATCTTCGTGAAGATGTTGTTGTCGAGGAAGGACGGCGCGAATGGCGGCGGGGAGACCGCGACCCACAGCCCGTGCACGAAATTGACGAGCCAGATCCCGCCGATTGCGGACAGCAGGCACAGCGGCACGATCAGGATGATCGCGAGCGGCAGCGACAGGCTCTCGTACAGCGCGGCCAGCACCAGGAACACCAGCAGCACGCACAGCGGGAATACATAGAGCGCCGTGTTGCCCTGCGTCGCCTGCTGGTAGGTCAGCCCGGTCCACTCGTGCGCCATGCCGCGCGGCAGCACGCGCTTCGCGACCTGGTCGGCGCGCTCGATCGCCTCGGCCGACGACAGCAGCGCCGGGTTGACCCCGGCCGACAGGTCGGCGGCCGGATAGGCGTTGTAGCGGATGACGGGGTCGGGGCCGTAGCCCGACGCAACGCTGACGACGCTGCCGAGCGGCACCATCTGCCCGTGGCTGTTGCGGACCTTCAGCTGCGCGATGTCGCCGGGATCGGCGCGGAACCGCGAGTCGGCCTGCGCGTACACGCCGTAGGTGCGCCCGAACAGGTTGAAGTCGTTGACGTAGGCCGAGCCGAGGTAGACCTGCAGCGTGTCGAAGACCTCGGTCAGCGCGATGCCCTGTTCCTTCGCCTTGGCGCGGTCCACGCTGGCGTCGAGCTGCGGCACGTTGGACTGGAAGGCCGTGAAGGTGCCGAGCGGATCGAATCCGGGCTCGCTGCCGAGCGCGCCGACCAGCGCCTGCGTATGCCGGTACAGCTCGCCGTAGCCGGCACCGCCGCGGTCCTGTACGTACATCTCGACGCCGGTTGCGTTGCCGAGGCCGAGCACCGGCGGCGGCAGCAGCGCGAACGCGAGCCCCTCCTGGATCGCGGAGAACCCGGCATTGATCCGCGCGGCGATCTCCGCTGCCTCGAGCTCACGCTCGCCGCGCGGCGCAATGCCGATGAACATGACGCCGGCGTTCGGCGTCGCGACGAAGTGCACGGCATTGAGGCCCGGGAACTGCACGACGTTCGTGACTCCCGGTGTCGCGAGCGCGATGTCGCCCATCCTCTGCATCGCCGCGTCGGTGCGCTCGAGCGTCGCGGCCTCCGGCAACTGCAATACCGCGAACAGGTACTGCTTGTCCTGGGTCGGAATGAAGCCGCCGGACACGGCCCGGAATCCGACCAGCGTCACGACGACGAGTACGCCGTAGATCGCGAGCAGCCGCGGCGCGCGCGAGATCGTGCCGCCGATGCCGGCCGAGTAACGGTCCGAGTTGCGCCGGAACACGCGGTTGAACGCGCTGAATACGCCGCCGAACATGCGGTCGATCGCGCGGCCGAGCGCGTCCTTCGGTGCGCCGCGCGGCTGCAGCAGCACGGCGCACAGCGCCGGCGACAGCGTCAGCGAGTTGAAGCCGGAGATCAGAACCGCGGCCGCGATCGTGACGGCGAACTGCCGGTAGAATTCGCCGGTCACGCCGCCGAGGAAGGCCAGCGGGACGAACACCGACGACAGCACCAGCGAGATGGCGATGATCGGGCCGGACACCTCGCTCATCGCCTGGTGGGCCGCGTCGCGCGGCTTCATGCCGGCCTCCACGTGCCGGCCGACGTTCTCGACGACGACGATCGCATCGTCTACGACGATGCCGATCGACAGCACGAGCGCGAACAGGGTCAGCACGTTGACCGAGAAGCCGAGCGCCCACAGCACGCCGAACGCACCGATGATGGACACCGGCACCGCGATCAGCGGGATCAGCGACGCGCGCCAGGTCTGCAGGAACAGCACGACGACGATCACGACCAGCGCGATCGCCTCGAGCAGCGTCCGCACCACCGCACTGATGGACTGGCGCACGAACTGCGTCGGGTCGTAGACGACCCGCCATTCGAGTCCCTCGGGGAAGGACGGCGCGAGTTCCTCCATCTTCGCGCGGACCGCGTCCGACAGC
>JBFGAO010000202.1:0-3228 GCA_041568095.1 Steroidobacteraceae bacterium
CCTGGCCGGGCGACACGTCGACGGGCTGTGCGACAGGCAGCGCGGCGAAGTGCTGGCCCTGCTTCCAGCGCAGCGGCCCTGACGCGGGCGCCGGTGCGGTGTTCGACGCGACCGCGGCGGTGACCGGGCTGCCAGCGGCCGGCGCGGCGGCCTCGACGGTCTCGCCGTCGGCTGCGCCCGGCGCCTGGTCGGGCTGCGAGGGCGGGTCGACGGGCTCGGCCGCCTTGGCCGGCACGGACCCGGCCGCCTGGTCGGAAGGCTGCGGCGCAGGCGCCTCCGGCTGCTTGCCGCAGGCGGCGAGCAGCAGCAGGGCGGCGAGCAGGCCGGTCAGTTGCTTGGTCATCATCGGGTCCTCCTGGCGCGGCTCCTGCATGGACAGGCGCCGCGGCGTCGGGTTCAGCGCAGGCCCTGCAGGTAGGAGGCCAGCGAGCGCATTTCCTCGTCGGTCAGCTTCGACGAGATCAGCTGCATGATGTCGTTGCCCGGCGACTTGCGGGCCCCGACCGCGTAGGCGTGCAGCTGCGCATAGGTGTAGGCGGAGTGCTGCGCGCGCACGGCGGGGTACTTCGCCGGGCCGTTGCCCTGGCCGCGCGGGCCATGGCAGGCGATGCAGGCCGGCAGGCCGCGCGCGGGGTCGCCGCCGCGATACAGCTCCTCGCCGCGCCGCCACAGCGACGGGTCGGCCTCGAGTCCCTTCAGCGTCTGCTGCTGGTACCAGGCACCAAGGTCGTGGCGGTCCTGCTCGGTCAGGCCGGCGGCCATCGGCACCATCAGCACGTTGTCGCGCACGCCCTTCTGGAACAGGGCCAGCTGCTCGGCGATGTACGAGGCGTGCTGGTTCGCGAGGTTCGGCCACTCCGGGTTCGCGCTGTTGCCGTCCGCGCCGTGGCAGGCGCCGCAGGCCGCGGCCTTCTGCGCGCCGGCCTGCGGGTCGCCCTCTGCGATCGCCGACGCCGCGGCGGCGAGCAGGGACAGGGTGCCGATCAGGGCCAGTGTCTTCTTCATCAGCAGGAAACTCCGTCTGCGGTCTCTGCGGCGGGCCGCCGGTCCTCGTTGCTGATAGACTGGCCGCCGACGAGCCCGGAATTATACGCAAGCGACCGGACCCGCCGTCCACCCGAGGATGTCCCAGTACCCCAGGGTCAGGTTCCTGACGAGCGCCGCGGCGCCGGCGCAGTTCGGCGACGATTCCGGCGCCGAGGTCGCCTTCGCCGGCCGCTCCAACAGCGGCAAGTCCAGCGCGATCAACGCAATCGTGCAGCGGCGCGACCTCGCGCGGACCAGCAAGACCCCGGGCCGCACGCAGCTGGTCAACTTCTTCGAGCTGGAGCCGGGCGCGCGCCTCGTCGACCTGCCCGGCTACGGCTACGCACGCGTGCCGCCAAAGGTGCGGGAGCAATGGGGCCGGCTGATGGAGTCCTATTTCGGCGCACGCCGCTCGCTGGCCGGGCTGATGGTCGTCACGGACACGCGGCGCGGGCTGGCCGACACCGACTGGCAGATGCTGGCCTACGCCGAGGCGCGGGGCTGCCCGGTGCACTTCCTGCTGTCCAAGGCGGACAAGCTGAAGCGCAACGAGGCGCGGCTGGTGCTGAAGCGCACGGTCGAGGCACTCGGCGGGCGGGCCAGCGCGCAACTGTTCTCGGCCGTGACCGGCGACGGGCTCGACGCGGCGCGCGGCGCGCTCGCCGGGATGCTGGCGCGCGCGCGTCCGCAGGCCGGCTGACCGGCGCGCGGGCATAAAAAGGCCCGGTGGTCCGGGTGGACCACCGGGCACACAACCCGGCTTGGGGATGCAATCCGGGTCACCCGCTCAGGGAGGGAAGCGGGGAGCGTCTCACGGCGCTCGAAAACTTAGATGGGGACGCCGGCAGGAAAGTTCCAGTCCCCGCGTGCGCGACTTGTCATTCCCCAGACCGTTGATTCGGCTGGGATTTCTAGTGGGCCTCGTCCCAGTTGCGCCCGACGCCGGTGTCGACCTGCAGCGGCACGTCCAGTTCCGCTGCGCCGGCCATGATTGCGGCGACTTCGTGGCGCACTTCGTCGACCGAATCCTCGTCCACCTCGAGGACCAGCTCGTCGTGCACCTGCATGACGAGCTGCGCCGGTGCTGACGCCGCGGCGATCCACGCGTGCACGCGGATCATCGCGCGCTTGATGATGTCGGCGGCCGTGCCCTGCATCGGCGCGTTGATCGCGCTGCGTTCCGCGTACTGCTGCAGTTGCCGGTTGCGCGAGCCGATGTCGGGCAGGTACAGGCGCCGGCCGAACACGGTCTCGACATAGCCGCGCTGGCGGGCCTCGCTGCGGGTGCGCTCCATGTAATCGCGCACGCCGG
Organism: Steroidobacteraceae bacterium; assembly: GCA_041568095.1. Classification (GTDB taxonomy): domain Bacteria; phylum Pseudomonadota; class Gammaproteobacteria; order Steroidobacterales; family Steroidobacteraceae; genus SCUD01. The sequence continues at coordinate 2,339 of JBFGAO010000202.1, forward strand.
GGTAGCGCTCGAAGTAGCGGTCCACGTACTCCTGCGCGCTCGTGCGGTCGATGCCGAGCTGGCGTGCGAGACCGAAGGCCGACATGCCGTAGATCAGCCCGAAGTTCACCGCCTTCGCGGCGCGCCGCTGCTCCGGCGTCACGTCGTCCGGCGCGATCCCGAGGACCTCGGCGGCCGTCGCGCGGTGGACGTCTCCCTGCTCGGCGAAGGCGCGCAGCAGCGCCGCGTCGCCGGACAGGTGCGCCATGATCCTGAGCTCGATCTGCGAGTAGTCCGCCGCCAGCAGGACCTGTCCCGGCGGCGCGACGAAGGCCTGGCGGATCCTGCGGCCCTCCGGCGTCCGGATCGGGATGTTCTGCAGGTTCGGGTCGCTGGACGACAGCCGGCCGGTGACCGCGACGGCCTGGTGATAGGACGTGTGCACACGTCCCGTGCGCTCGTCGATCTGCCCGGGCAATTTCTCTGTGTAGGTAGAGCGCAGCTTCGCGAAGCCGCGGTACTCGAGGATCAGCCGCGGCAGCGGGTAGTCGCCTGCCAGCTCCTCGAGCACGTCCTCGGCCGTGGACGGTTGCCCGGTCGGCGTCTTGCGCAGCACCGGCAGTTCCAGCTTGCCGAACAGGATTTCCTGCAGCTGCTTCGGCGAGTCGAGGTTGAAGGGCTGCCCGGCCGCCTCGTGCGCGGCCGCCTCGAGACCGGCGAGCCGCTTCGCGATCTCGCTGCTCTGCGCGCGCAGCGCGTCGCGGTCGACCAGCACGCCGCGGTGCTCCATGTCGAGCAGCACCGGCACCAGCGGCTGCTCGATCTGCTCGTAAACCTCGAGCAGGGATTCCTGCTTCTGCAGCGCGCCGTGCAGGACGTTGTGCAGTTGCAGCGTGACGTCGGCGTCCTCG
>JBFGAO010000203.1:0-3222 GCA_041568095.1 Steroidobacteraceae bacterium
CGCATGCACCGCGGGCAGCGCGGCCAGCGTCGTACGCAGGCCGGCGAGGTCCCGCGGCCGCGCCGAGCGCAGCGCGATCCGGGCCAGCACGCGCTCGACGTCTCCCAGCGCGCCCAGCTCGCGGCGCAGGCCGTCCGCGACGCCGGCATCGATCAGTTCGGCGACCGCCGCATAACGCTCGCGCAGCCGCGCCCGGTCGCGCAGCGGGCGCCCGATCCAGCGGCGCAGTTCGCGCGCCCCCATCGCCGTCGCAGTCCGGTCGAGCACGCCGGCCAGCGTGTGCTCGTCGCGGCCGGCGAGGCTGCGGTCGAGCTCGAGGTTGCGGCGCGTGACCGGGTCCAGCTCGAGCGCGTCGTCGCGGGATTCCCGCTGCAACCCGGTCAGGTGCGGCAGCGCGGCGCGCTGCGTGTCGCGCAGGTACTGCAGCAGCGCGCCGGCCGCGCCCAGCCCGACGCCGAGGTCCTCGCAGCCGAAGCCGGCGAGGTCGCGGGTGCCGAACTGTGCAGTCAGCGCGTGGCGCGCCGCCTGCTGCTCGAAGTGCCAGGGCGGCCGCTCGCGCAGCCCCGGCCCGTCCCAGCCGGGCACCTGCCCCTCGGCATGCAGCAGCTCGGCCGGCCGCAGGCGCTCGAGTTCCGCGAGCAGCGCCTCGCGGCCGCTGCCCTCCAGCACGCCGAAGCGGCCGGCCGCGAGCTCGACCCAGGCCAGGCCGAAGGCCTCGTGATCCACCGCGACCGCGGCCAGCAGCGTCTCGCGCCGGTCCTCGAGCAGCGCGTCGTCGGTGACCGTGCCGGGCGTGACGATCCGGACGACCTCGCGCTCGACCGGCCCCTTGCCCTTGCCGACCTCGCCGACCTGCTCGCAGATCGCGACCGACTCGCCGAGGCGCAGCAGCCGCGCGAGGTAGGCGTCGAGCTTGTCGACCGGCACGCCGGCCATCGGGATCGCCGCGCCGGCCGACTCGCCGCGCTGCGTCAGCACGATGCCGAGCAACTGCGAGGCGCGCCGCGCATCGTCGTAGAACAATTCGTAGAAGTCGCCCATGCGGTAGAGCAGCAGCACGTCCGGATGCGCCGCCTTGAGGCCGAGGTACTGGCGCATCATCGGCGTGTGGCGGTCGAGCTCGGCGAACAGGGGCTCGGTGCGGGCGGCCCGGGGCCCGCGCGGCGCTGCGTCTTTCCGGGGTGGCATGCGAACGTCCGGTCGGCGACAGTGTCAGTCTAGCAGCGCCTGCAGGGAGGGGGTGACATGGACAGCGACAGCACGGGGCACCGCGACGACTTCTTCGGCGACACGTCCGCGAGGATGCGCGAGGCGATCGACCTGAACGGCTTCCACGCCGAGCTCTACGAGGTCATGCAGTACCCGCGGGAGACCCTGTCGGCGAGCCTGATGATCCGGCGCGACGATGGCCGCCTCGCGTCCTTCAAGGCCTGGCGCTGCCGCTACAACGACGTGCTGGGGCCGACCAAGGGCGGGGTCCGCTTCCACCCGGCCAGCGACATGCGCGAGGTCATGGCGCTGGGCCTGCTGATGACGCTCAAGTGCGCGACCGTGAACCTGCCCTACGGCGGCGGCAAGGGCGCCGTCTGCGTCAACGTCCGGGAACTGTCGATGGCCGAGCTGGAGCGCCTGTCGCGCGACTACGTGCGGGCATTCCGCGCCCTGCTGGGCCCGAACCGCGACATCCCGGCGCCGGACATGTACACGAACGAGCGCGTGATGGCATGGATGGCCGACGAGTACGCGCACCTGATCGGCTACCCGGAGCCGGCCGTGATCACCGGCAAGCCCGTGGCGCTGGGCGGCATCGCCGGGCGCACCGGCGCGACCGGGCTCGGCGCCTTCCTCGCGCTCAGCGAACTGCAGGGGCGGCTGGACCTGCCGAAGAAGCAGCGCCGCTTCATTGTCGTGGGCTTCGGCAATGCCGGCGCGCGGATCGCCGAGCTGCTGCACGCCGACGGCTGGCGCATGGTCGGCGCTGCCGACTCCTCCGGCGCTGTCCATGCGCCGAAGGGCATCGACCCGGTCGAGCTGAAGCAGGTCAAGTCGGCTGAGGGCTCGGTCACGGGCGCGGCGGGCGCTGGCATCCGCAAGCTGAGCCTCGCAGCGCTGCTGAAGGCGGATTGCGAACTGCTGGTCCCGGCGGCGACCGAGCGGCAGATAGACGCGCGCCGTGCCCGCACGCTGGGCTGCCGCGCGATCCTCGAGGTCGCCAACGGCCCGGTCACGGCCGCCGCCGATCCGGTGCTGCGCAAGCGCGGCATCGAGGTCGTCCCGGACATCCTGGCGAACTCCGGCGGCGTGATCGTCTCCTACTACGAATGGCTGCAGGGTCGCGGGCGGCGCTTCTACTCCGACGGGGAGGTCGAGGACGGGCTGGCGACGCGCATCCGCGGCGCTGCGCGCGAGGTCGCCGAATGCGCCGGCGAGCTGGGCTGCGACCTGCGCGTCGCGGCGCAGACCGTCGCGCTGAGGCGGATCTCGGCCGGGATCGCGGCGCGCTCGGTGTGCCCGGACATGGGCTAGACTCGCCGCGAGAGGAACCTTGCCGATGAGCATCCAGTACCAGCGGGACGCTGGCGTCGCGACGCTGACCTTCGACCGTCCGGCGCGCAAGAACGCGCTGACGATCGCGATGTACGAGGACCTGAACCGCCACTTCGCCGAGGCGGCCGCCGACGACGGCGTTCATGCGCTGGTGCTGACCGGCGCCCCCGGCGCGTTCACGGCCGGCAACGACCTGAAGGACTTCCTCGACAACCCGCCGAGCGGCCCGGACGCGCCGGTGCTGCGCTTCATGCGCGCGGTAGCGGGCTTCGAGAAGCCGCTGATCGCCGCGGTCAACGGGCTCGCGGTCGGCATCGGCGTCACGCTGCTGCTGCACTGCGACTTCGCCTATGTCGCCGAGGACGCGCGGCTGTCGCTGCCCTTCGTCAACCTGGGCGTCGTGCCGGAACTCGGCTCGACGCTGCTGCTGCCGGCCATCGCCGGTCGCGTGCGCGCGGCCGAAAAACTGCTGCTGGGCCGGCCGTTCACGGCCGCCGAGGCGGTCGCGATGGGCATCGCCAACGCGGCGCTGCCGGCCGACCGGGTATTGCCGCAGGCGCTCGAGACGGCGCAGGCCTTCGACGCGCTGCCGCCGGACGCGGTCCGCGCGACCAAGCGGCTGCTGCGCGAGCCGCTGCGCGCGGCGACTGACGAGGCGATCGCGCGCGAGGCGGA
>JBFGAO010000204.1:0-3219 GCA_041568095.1 Steroidobacteraceae bacterium
CCCTGCGGGTTCAGCTCGCGGTAGGACTCGCTGTGCTGCTGGCCGCCGTCGCGCAGCAGGTGCACGGGCACCGTCGCATGGGCCAGGCCCTTCCAGTGCAGCGCGATACGGACGCGCCAGGCCGCCGAGCTCCGGTAGTACGTGAACAGCTTCATGCTGGCAGGATCCTGTGCTCGAGGATGCCGATGCCGTCTACGCCGCCACGCAGCTCGTCGCCCGGCTCGACGCGCCCGACGCCGGCCGGCGTGCCGGTAAAGACGATGTCGCCGGGCGCGAGCTCGATGTAGGTCGACAGCACCGCGATGACCTCCGGCACGCTCCAGATCATGTCCGCAACGTCGCCCTGCTGGCGCAATTCGCCGTTGACCTCGAGCCAGATGCGCCCGGATGCCGGGTGGCCTGCCTGCTGCGCCGGCACGATCGCCGACACCGGAGCCGCATGGTCGAAGCCCTTGGCAAGGTCCCAGGGCCGGCCCTGCTCGCGCGCGGCGAGCTGCAGGTCGCGGCGCGTCAGGTCGTTGCCGACCGCGTAGCCGTAGACGAGATCCAGCGCGCGGTCGACCGGCACGTCGCGGCCGCCGCCGCCCAGCGCGACGACCAGCTCGACCTCGTGGTGCAGGTTGCGTGTGTGCGGCGGGTACGGATGGTCGCCGCCGCCGGGCACCAGCGACTCGGCCGGCTTCATGAAGAAGAACGGCGGGTCGCGGTCGCCGTCCATGCCCATCTCGCGCGCATGCTCGCGGTAGTTGCGCCCGACGCAGTAGATCCGCCGCACCGGGAAGCGCTGGCCGCTGCCGTCCACTTCCAGCGAGGGCCGGGCCGGCGGGTCGAAGACATGGGACGCCATATTCGCGGGTACACTACCCGAAAAAGAGGATCACCGGCCATGTCCATCTGGTTCCGCGAGTTCACGATCGACGAGATCCATGCGCTGCAGCGCGGCACGATGGGAGAGCACCTCGGCATGGAGATCACGCGCGTCGGCCCGGACCACCTCGACGGGCGGCTGCCGGTGGACCACCGCACGGTCCAGCCTTACGGCATCCTGCACGGCGGCGCGTCGGTCACGCTCGCCGAGTCACTCGGCAGCATCGCCGGCAACATGGCCGTCGACTCCTCGAAGTGGCAGATCGTCGGCCAGGAGATCAACGCAAACCACCTGCGCCCGGTGCGCGAGGGCCACGTTCACGGCAGCGCCCGCCCTGTCCACCTTGGGCAGCGCAGCCAGGTCTGGGCGATCGAGCTCAGGGACGACCGCGGCCGGCTGAACTGCGTGTCGCGGCTGACGGTCGCGGTGATCGAGCGCCGCGGCTCCTGAGGCGCTGTCCTATACTGCGCCGATGATCTGTCCGACGCGTTTGCTGCTGCTGTTCGCCGTGCCGCTGGCGGGCTGCGGGCAGACCGGGCCGCTGTACCTGCCCGACGAGGGCATCAGGACGCCCGTCGAGATCCGCGGCCCCGCCGAGGCCGCGCCCGAAGCCGCCGAGGAGCGCGACGAGGAGCCGGGCCCGGTGACCCGCGGCTGAGCGCGATGGCCAGGCACCGCAAGCTCTGGCTAGTCGACGGCTCGTCCTACCTGTACCGCGCGTTCTACGCGCTGCCGCCGCTGACCAGTTCCTCCGGCGAGCCGACCGGCGCCGTCGTCGGCGTGCTGAACATGCTGAACCGCCTGCTGAAGGAGGAGGACCCGGAGCTGGTCGCCGTCGTGTTCGACGCGCCGGGCCGGACCTTCCGCGACGACATCTTCGAGGAGTACAAGGCGCACCGGCCGCCGATGCCCGATGACCTGCGCGCGCAGGTCGCGCCGCTGCTGGAGGCGATCCCGGCGCTGGGCCTGCCGCTGCTGCGCATCGAGGGCGTCGAGGCCGACGACGTGATCGGCACGCTCGCAGCCAGGGCCGCCGAGTCCGGCATCGACACGGTGATCTCGACCGGCGACAAGGACATGGCGCAGCTGGTCAGCGACCGGATCACGCTGGTCAACACGATGACCGACACGCGGCTCGACCGCGACGGCGTCAAGGCCAAGTTCGACGTGCTGCCCGAGCAGATCGTCGACTACCTGGCGCTGACCGGCGACAAGAGCGACAACATCCCGGGCGTTCCGAAAGTCGGCCCGAAGACCGCGGCGAAGTGGCTGCAGGAGTACGGCAGCCTCGACGAGATCCTGCGCCGCGCCGACGAGATCAAGGGAAAGGTCGGCGAGAGCCTGCGCGAGCACCTCGAGCAGCTCGAGCTGTCGCGGCGGCTCGCGACGATCCGCTGCGACCTCGAACTCGGCCGTGAGCCGGACTCGCTCGCGCGCGGCGATCCGGACACCGGGACGCTGACGGCGCTGTACCGGCGCCTCGAGCTGAACCAGCTGCTGCGCCAGCTGACCGGCGAGGCGCCCGCTGCCGGCGTCGCCGCGCCCGTGCCGGGCGACGCCGCGCCGCCGCCGCCCGCGCCGCAGCGGCGCTACGAGACGATCCTCGACGAAGCCTCGCTGGACCGCTGGCTCGAGCGCCTCGGCCAGGCGGAGCTGTTCGCCTTCGACACCGAGACGACGGACCTCGACTACATGAAGGCCCGCATCGTCGGCGTGTCCTTCTGCATCGAGCCCGGCGAGGCGGCCTACCTGCCACTCGCGCACGACTACCCGGGTGCGCCGGACCAGCTGCCGCGCGACGCGACGCTGGCGCGGCTGAAGCCGCTGCTGGAGGACCCGGACCGAGCGAAGGTCGGCCATCACCTGAAGTACGACGCGCACGTGCTGCGGCACGACGGCATCGCGCTGGCCGGCATGCGCCACGACTCGATGCTCGAGTCCTACGTGCTGAACTCGACCGCGACGCGGCACGACATGGATTCCTGCGCGCGGGCCTACCTCGGCGTCGAGACGATCAAGTACGAGGACGTCGCCGGCAAGGGCGCGAAGCAGATCCAGTTCAACCAGGTCGCGCTGGAGCAGGCGGCCGAGTACGCGGCCGAGGACGCCGACGTCACGCTGCAATTGCATCGCGTGCTGCACGAACGGCTGCAGCAGGAGCCGCGGCTGCTCGCGCTCTACGAGGAGGTCGAGCAGCCGCTGGTGCCGGTGCTGCTGAACATGGAGCACCGCGGCGTGCTGGTCGACCGCGACGCGCGGCGCGCGCAGAGCAGCGAGATCGCGAAGCGGCTCGCCGGTCTCGAGGCGGCCGCGCACGAGGCGGCCGGGCAGCCCTTCAACCTCGACTCGCC
>JBFGAO010000205.1:0-3213 GCA_041568095.1 Steroidobacteraceae bacterium
ACCCGGAGCGCTTCGAGATCGCCGGCGGCAACCGCGAGCGCGGCGCCTTCGTGCCGCCGCTGCTGCTGCTGTGCCGCGACGCGCGCGCGGCCAGCGCCGTGCACCAGGTCGAGGCCTTCGGGCCGGTGGCGACCATCGTGCCCTACCGCGACAGCGCCGACGCGATCCACCTGGCGCGCCTCGGCGAGGGCAGCCTGGTCGGCTCGGTGTTCACCGCCGACGACTCGGTCGCGGCCGAGCTGGTGCTCGGGCTCGCGCCGTACCACGGCCGGGTGCTGGTCGTGAACCGGCATTGTGCGAAGGAGTCGACGGGCCATGGTTCGCCGCTCGCGCACCTCGTGCACGGCGGGCCGGGCCGCGCTGGCGGCGGCGAGGAGATGGGCGGCATCCGCGGCGTCATGCACTACCTGCAGCGCACGGCGGTGCAGGGCTCGCCGGACACGATCGCCGCGGTCGGCGGCCGCTGGGTCCGCGGCGGCACCGAGCGCGACCCGGGCCGGCACCCGTTCCGCAAGCCCTTCCACGAGCTGGCGATCGGCGACACCTTCCGCTCGGTCGAGCGCGAGGTCACGGTCGCCGACATCGAGCGCTTCGCCGACCTGTCCGGCGACCGTTTCTACGCGCACATGGACGAGGCCGAGGCGGCGCGCAACCCGCTGTTCGGCGGGCGCGTCGCGCACGGCTACTTCCTGGTCTCGGCGGCGGCCGGGCTGTTCGTCGACCCGGACTACGGGCCGGTGCTCGGCAACTACGGCCTGGACGGGCTGCGCTTCGTCAAGCCGGTCAAGCCGGGCGACCGGATCAGGGTCCGGCTGACCTGCCGCGACAAGTCGCTGCGCCCGGACAAGGACTGGGGCGAGGTCAGCTGGGACACCGAGATCACGAACCAGGACGGCGAGACCGTCGCGTCCTACCAGGTGCTGACGATGGTCAGCATCCACGACGTGCCCGACGCGGCCGGGAGCTGAACGATGGCAATCGACATTGCAGGCTACGGCGACCGCTTCGGCAGCCTGTCCTTCGGCGAGGCGGCGCCGCGGGTGCTGGAGATCGTGATCGCGAAGGAGGGAAGGCAGAACGCGGCCGACGAGGCGATGCACCGCGACCTCGCGCATGTCTGGCGCGAAGTCGACGTCGACGACGCGGTGCGCGCGGTGCTCGTGCGCGGCGCCGGCGCGCACTTCTCGTCCGGCGGCGACTTCGAGATGATCCGCAGGAGGATCGAGGACGAGGCGACGCTGCTGCGCGTCTGGAAGGAGGCCAGCGACCTCGTCTACAACATGGTCAACTGCTCGAAGCCGGTCGTGTCGGCGATCCGCGGCACCGCGGTCGGCGCCGGCCTCGCGGTCGCGTTGCTGGCCGACGTGTCCGTAGCCGGGCGCGGTGCGAAGATACTCGACGGCCACACGCGGCTCGGCGTCGCGGCCGGCGACCACTCGGTGATCATCTGGCCGCTGCTGTGCGGGCTCGCGAAGGCGCGCTACTACCTGCTGACCAACGAGCCGCTGGACGGCGCCGAGGCCGAGCGCATCGGCCTGGTGTCGCTGTGCGTCGATGACGGGCAGGTCCACGAGCGCGCGCTCGCGATCGCGACGACCCTGGCCGCCGGCAGCCCGACGGCGCTGCGCTGGACCAAGCACGCGCTGAACAACTGGCTGCGGCTCGCCGGGCCCAGCTTCGATGCGTCGCTGGCGCTCGAGTTCCTCGGCTTCCGGCTCGGCGACATCCGCAAGGGACTCGACGCCGTGCAGAACAAGCGGCGGCCCGAGTTCGACTGAACCGGCCGGTTGCGGCGGCCTGCCGCCGCCGTTACGATGCGCCCTCGCCTCGGGGTGGTCCTCGCGACCTGAGACGCCGGTGAACCGGCGAACCCGTAGAACCTGATCCGGTTAGTACCGGCGGAGGGAGCGGGCATGCTTCGCAGCCAATTCCGCATTTCATCTTCCATCGCAGTGTCCGCGCTCGCGGCCGCTGCCGGCGCGACGCTCGCCCACGCTGCGCCGCCATCCGCGCTCGAGGAAGTCGTCGTGACCGCGACGCTGCTCGAGACGCCGGTGCGCGATCTGCCGGCCAGCGCCACGGTGCTGGCCGCGCAGCAGCTGCGCGACGGCGCAGTCACGCACCTCGAGGACCTGCTGCCGCTGGTGCCGTCGCTGTCCTGGGCCGGCGCGAGCTCGCGGCCGCGCTTCTTCCAGCTGCGCGGCATCGGCGAGCTGGAGCAGTACCAGGGCGCCCCGAACCCGTCGGTCGGCTTCCTCGTCGACGGCATGGACTTCAGCGGCATCGGCATGATCGCGTCACTGTTCGACGTCGAGCAGGTCGAGGTGCTGCGCGGCCCGCAGGGGCTGCACTACGGCGCCAACGCGCTGGCCGGCCTGATCAAGGTCAGCACGCGCGAGCCCGGCACGGCGCGCTCGCTGGACGCCGAGGCCGGCGCCGGCAGCGACGGCCTGTGGTTCGGCGGCGTTGCGGCGGGCGGCGCGCTGGCGGCGGCCGGCGAGGACTCCGCGTGGCGGGCCGTGCTGCACCGTGCCACCAGCAACGGCTTCCGCCGCAATGCCTTCCTGGGCCGCGACGACACGAATGGGCGCGACGAGCTGACGGCGCGGCTGCGGTTGCGCCTGGCGGGCGCCGGACGCTGGCGCGCGGACCTGAGCCTGCTGCACGCGGACTTCGACAACGGCTACGACGCCTTCGCGATCGACAACAGCCTGCGGACGCTGTCGGACCGCCCGGGCCGCGACTCGCAGCGCTCGACCGGCGCGTCGCTGGACCTGGTCCGCGAGGGCGACGGCGGTGCGCCGCGGCTGCGCGCACAGACGGCCTGGGCGCAGTCGGACATCGAGGCCAGCTTCGACGGCGACTGGGGCAACGACCGCGACTGGGGGGCGGCCGGCCCCTACGACTTCTTCTCGCGCACGCTGCGCGAGCGCCGGACGCTGAGCCAGGACCTGCAGCTCGCATCCGCAGGCGACGGGCGCGCGTCCTGGCTGGCCGGCGCCTACCTGCTGCGCCTCGAGGAGCAGAACCGGATCGACGACGACGGGCGCTACCTCGACGACCGCTTCGACCGGCTGCTCGCCAGCGACTACGAGGCGACCAGCGTCGCGCTGTACGGGCGCGCCGGATGGCAGTGGACGGAGGCGACGTCCGTCGCGCTCGGCGTCCGCGCCGAACAGCGCGACGCCGAGTATTGCGACAGCGACGGCAGCC
>JBFGAO010000206.1:0-3175 GCA_041568095.1 Steroidobacteraceae bacterium
CTGGTGCTGCGCCGCGGGCGCAGTGGCGAGACATTGCACGAACTCGCGCGCGAGGCCGACGCCGGCACGATCTACTGGAATCGCCTGTACGAGCCGGCGATCGCGGCCCGCGATGCCGCGCTGCGGCGCGGGCTGGAGCAGGAAGGCCTCGAGGTCCGGGAGTTCGACGCGCAATACCTGTTCGCGCCCGGCAGCGTGCTGGGCAAGAGCGGGGATCCCTATCGCGTGTTCACGCCCTTCTGGCGGCGCTGCGAGGCCGAGCTCGACGCACTGCCGGCGCCGCTGCCGGCGCCACGTCGGCTGCAGCCGCCTGCTGCGCAGCCCGCCGCGCTGGCGCTGGACGAACTTGAACTGCTGCCCGAGATCCGCTGGGATGCGGGACTCGCCGAGGCCTGGACGCCGGGCGAGGCGGCTGCCTTCGAGCGACTGGACCGGTTCCTGGACGAGGGACTGGCCGCCTACGGCGAGGCCCGCGACCGCCCGGGCGTGGACGGCACGTCGCGCCTGTCGCCGCGGTTGCACTTCGGCGAGGTCTCGCCGCGGCAGGTCCTGCAGGCGCTGCGCCCCGAGCGCAACGGCTCCCGCGCCTTCCTGCGCGAACTCGGCTGGCGCGAGTTCGCCGGTCACCTGCTGCACCACTTCCCGGATACGCCCGATCAGCCGCTCGATGCGCGCTTCGCCCGGCTGCGCTGGCGCGAGGACGGGGCGGAACTGCGTGCCTGGCAGCGCGGCGAGACCGGCTTTCCGATCGTCGACGCGGGCATGCGGCAGCTGTGGCGGACGGGCTGGATGCACAACCGCGTGCGGATGATCGTCGCGTCGCTGCTGACCAAGAACCTGTTCCAGCACTGGCGCGAGGGCGCGCGCTGGTTCTGGGACACGCTGGTGGACGCCGACCTCGCGAACAACACGTTGGGCTGGCAGTGGGTGGCCGGCTGCGGCGCCGACGCCGCGCCCTACTTCCGGATCTTCAACCCGGTGCTGCAGTCGCGGAAGTTCGACCCCGAGGGCGACTACCTGCGCCGCTGGCTGCCGGAACTGGCCGCGCTGCCGGACCGCCACATCCACGCGCCGTGGGAGGCGCCGGCCGACGTGCTGGACAAGGCCGGCGTCCGCCTCGGCCGCGACTACCCTGAGCCCGTCGTGGACCTGCGCGTGAGCCGCACGCGGGCGCTGGAGCGCTACGAGGCCCTCAAGGACCGCGGCGGAGGCTAAGATCGCGCGATGCCGCGCCCGCCCATCGCCCCGGCCGCCGTCAAGGAACTGAAGTCGCTGCTGGGCCCCGGCGCCTGGCTCGAGGATGCCGCCGACCGCGCGCCCTTCGAGGTAGATTTCCGCGGCCTGCACCGCGGCCGCACGCCGCTGGTCGCGCTGCCCGGCTCGACGGCCGAAGTCGCACGGCTGCTGGCCTTCTGCAACGCAGGGGGCATCGGCGTCGTGCCGCAGGGCGGCAACACGAGTTACTGCGGTGCCGCGACGCCGTCGGCGGGCGGCGGCGACATCGTGCTGTCGCTGAGGCGCATGAACCGGATCCGCGCGGTCGAGGCGCTCGACTACACGCTGACCGCCGAGGCCGGCTGCGTGCTCGCGACGCTGCAGCAGGCCGCGGCGCAGGCGCAGCGGCTGCTGCCGATGTCGCTGGGCTCGGAGGGCTCCTGCACGCTGGGCGGCATCGTGTCGACCAATGCCGGCGGCACGGCGGTGCTGCGCTACGGGATGATGCGCGAGCTGGTGCTGGGCCTCGAGGTCGTGCTGCCGGACGGCCGCGTGCTGGACCAGCTGCGCGCGCTGCGCAAGGACAACACCGGCTACGACCTGAAGCAGCTGTTCATCGGCGCCGAGGGTACGCTCGGGGTCGTGACGGCCGCCTGCCTGCGCCTGTTCCCGCTGCCAGCCGCGCAGGCGACCGCGCTGGCCGGCGTGGATACGCCGGCCTCCGCGCTCGCGCTGCTCGCGCGGCTGCGCGATGCGCTGGGCGACGCCGTCACGACTTTCGAGCTGATCCCGCGCCTCGCACTGGAACTGGTCTGCCGGCACATGCCCGGCGCACGCGACCCGCTGGATGCCGCGCATCCCTGGTATGTGCTGGTCGAGGCCGGCCTGCAAGGCCCGGCCGGCGAGACGGGCGGCGCGCTGGGCGAGGCGCTGGCCGCTGCGATCGAGGCAGGCGTGGCGCGGGACGCCGTGATCGCGGCCTCGGGCGCGCAGCGCGACGCGCTGTGGCGGCTGCGCGAGACCATTCCCGAGGCGCAGCGCGCCGAGGGCCCCGGTCTCAAGCACGACATCTCGGTGCCGGTGCAGCTCCTGCCGCGCTTCGTCGACGAGGGCGCCGCGCTCATCGCGCGGCTCGCAGCGGGCGCGCGCCTCGTCGCCTACGGCCACCTGGGCGACGGCAACCTGCACTTCAACGTCAGCGCGCCCGCCGGCGACGACGGTGCGGCGCTGGCCGCCTCCGGCGACGCGATCCGCCGCGCCGTGCACGACCTGGTCGCGGCCCACGGCGGCAGCTTCAGCGCCGAGCACGGCATCGGGCAGCTGAAAGTCGCGGAACTCGCTCGCTACGAGGACCCGGTTGCGCTCGCGCTGATGCAGGACATCAAGCGGACGCTCGATCCGCAGGGCATCATGAACCCCGGCAAGGTCCTGCAGGAGCCCTAGCCGGCCATGGAGAACAACGAGACCCAGCAGCTGCCGCGGCGGCTCAGCGTCGCGACCGCCGTCGCGACCGGCGTCGGCGGCATCCTCGGCAGCGGCATCTTCCGGGTACCGGCCGAGGTCGCGACGCTGGCCGGCACGAGCGGCGGCATGCTGCTGGTCTGGGTCGCGGGCGCGGCGCTGACGCTGTGCCTGGCGCTGTCGCTGGCCGAGCTCGCCGCGATGTTCCCGCAGACCGGCGGCATCTACGTCTACGTCCGCGAGGCCTTCGGCAACCTCGCCGCCTTCGTGCTCGGCTGGACCTTCCTGCTGATCAACCCCGCCGCCTGGGCCGCGATCGCGACCGTGTTCGCCGAGTACCTCGGGCAGTTCGTCGCGATGAGCGACGGCCAGCGCCGCGTCGTGACCGTCGCGCTGATCGTCGCCGTCACGGTGGCCAACTACCGCTCGGTGAGGCTCGGCGCCGGCGTCATGAACTTCTTCAGCTTCGCGAAGGCGGTCGCGCTGGTCTCGCTGGTGC
>JBFGAO010000207.1:0-3173 GCA_041568095.1 Steroidobacteraceae bacterium
ACCTCAGCCTCGAGGGCGGCGACAGCCAGGTCGACGTCGACCTGCTCGGCCCGCCGTCGGGCGAGGGCGGCCTGGACATGGACATCGGCGAGGCCTTCGGCAGCGGCAGCGGCGAAAGCGACTCGCAGACCGGCGAGACGACGGGTCTGGAATGGGACGTCGGCGAGGCGCCGGCTGCGAAGGGCGCGCGAAAGCAGGGAACCGGCACGGTCGAGATGCCGACCATCGAGATGCCGGCGGCCGAGGCCCCGACGGTCGAATCGCCGGCGCTGCGCGGGCGTCGCAGTGACACGATGCGCCAGCGCATCGAGGGGCGTGGCTTCGACGAGCCGGGCTCGGCTGACCCGACGGCCGAGGTCTCGGTCGACGAGCTGGGCCTCGATGTCGGCGACCTGGACCGGATGTCCGGCCAGGACGAGGCGACGCAGCCGGGCAGCGACGACAGCACGCGGCTTATGCCGCGCAAGCGCGCCGACCAGGACGAGGAAGGCACCGCGGTTCTGCCGGAACTCGACAGCGAGGGCACGGCCGTGCTGCCGGAGCTCGGCGACATGGACGAAGCCGGCAAGCAGGAAGACCGCTCCGGCCAGACGACGCGGACCGAGATGATGTCGCCGGACGAGCTGCCCGGGCTGTCGGACCTCGAGCCGGTCACGATGAGCGAGGTCGGCACCAAGCTGGACCTGGCGCGTGCCTACATGGACATGGGCGACCCGGACGGCGCCCGCAACATCCTGGAAGAAGTGCTGGCCGAGGGCAGCGCGTCGCAGAAGAAGGAGGCGCGCCGGCTGATCGACTCCCTGCCCGGCGCGTGAGCGGGGCCGGGCAGCGCGTCGCAGTCGGCATCGAGTACGACGGCAGCCGCTACGCCGGCTGGCAGGCGCAACCGGGCCTGCTGTCGGTCCAGTCCGAGGTCGAGGCGGCGCTGTCCTCAGTCGCCGACCAGCCAGTCAGCGTGACCTGTGCAGGGCGCACCGACGCCGGCGTCCATGCGACCGGCCAGGTCGCCCATTTCGACACCGGCGTGGAGCGACCGATGCGCGGCTGGGTGCTGGGCGCCAACAGCCTGCTGCCTGCCGACATCGCGCTGCGCTGGGCCGCACCCGTCGCGCCCGACTTCCACGCGCGCTACACCGCCGAGGCGCGCAGCTACGAGTACTTGATCCTGGAGCAGCCGGTGCGCCCGGCGCTGGAGCGGCTGCGCGTCTGCTGGCTGCGCGAGCGCCTCGACGAGGCCGCGATGCACGACGCCGCGCAGTGCCTGGCCGGCGAGCATGACTTCTCCGCCTTCCGCGGCGCCGAGTGCCAGGCGCGCACGCCGCTGCGCCGCGTCGAGCGCATCGCGGTGCGCCGCGACGGCGACGTCGTTGCGCTGACCGTCACCGCGAATGCCTTCCTGCACCACATGGTGCGAAACATCGCGGGCACGCTGATCGAGGTCGGCACCGGCGAGCGCGAGCCGCGCTGGGTCGCGACCGTGCTCGACAGCCGCGACCGGCGCCGCGCCGGCGTCACGGCGCCTGCCTGCGGCCTGTACCTGCGGTCGGTGCGCTACCCGGCCGGCGCGCTGCCGGCGGACTTGCCCGCTGCGGGTCATCGGCTATGATCGCGGGCGTCCGGCTGCGGGGGCTGCGGTGACCTGGTTCGAGAAGATCATTCCGTCGCGGATCAAGACCGAGCGCCGCACGCGCTCGGTGCCGGAAGGCCTGTGGATGAAGTGCCCGGCCTGCGATTCGGTGCTGTACCGTCCGGAAGTCGAGCGCAACCTGCAGGTCTGCCCCAAGTGCTCGCACCACATGCGGATCGGCGCCCGCGATCGGCTCAGCCGCTTCCTGGACCCTGACTCGGCCGTCGAGCTGGCGGCCGGCATCATGCCCGAGGACCCGCTGCGCTTCCGTGACAGCAAGCGCTACCGGGACCGCCTCGCCGCGGCCCAGAAGTCGGTCGGCGAGCGCGACGCGCTGATCGTGATGGCCGGCACGCTGGACGGCATCGGCGTCGTCGCGAGCGCCTTCGAGTTCGCGTTCATGGGCGGCTCGATGGGCTCGGTGGTCGGCGAGCGCTTCGTGCGCGGCGTCGAACACGCGATCGAGCACCGCTGCCCCGCCGTGTGCTTCTCGGCCAGCGGTGGCGCGCGGATGCAGGAAGGGCTGCTGTCGCTGCTGCAGATGGCGAAGACCAGCGCGGCGCTGGCGGCGCTGTCGCGCGAGCGGCTGCCCTTCATCTCGGTCCAGACGGACCCGACGACGGGCGGCGTCTCGGCGAGCCTCGCGATGCTCGGCGACATCAACATTGCCGAGCCGCGGGCGCTGATCGGCTTCGCGGGCCCGCGCGTGATCCAGCAGACGGTCCGCGAAACGCTGCCGGAGGGCTTCCAGCGCAGCGAGTTCCTGCTGGACCACGGCGGCGTCGACATGATCGTGGACCGGCGCGACCTGCGCGACCGGATCGCGACGCTGCTGCGGCTGCTGCTCGGACGGCCGGCCATCTCCGGCTGACCCGCGTGGAATTCGACTCGGTCGCGGCCTGGCTCGACTGGCAGCAGGTCGCCCACCCGCGGGCCATCGATCCGGGCCTCGAGCGCGTCGCCGCGGTCCATGGCCGCCTCGGGCTGCCGCGTCCGGCGCTGGTGCTGACGGTCGGCGGCACCAATGGCAAGGGCTCGGTCGCCGCCTACCTGGACGCCATGCTGCGCGCGGCGGGCTACGACACCGGCCTGTTCACGTCGCCGCACCTGCTGCGCTACCACGAGCGCATCCGCATCGGCGGGCGCGAGGTCGGCGACGAGGCGCTGCTCGCTGCGTTCCGGCGCATCGAGGCGGCGCGCGGCGACACCTCGCTGACCTTCTTCGAGTGGAACACGCTGGCGGCGCTGGTCGTCTTTGCCGAGCGGCAGCTCGACGCGGTCGTGCTCGAGGTCGGCATGGGCGGCCGGCTGGACGCGGTCAACCTGCTGGACGCGGATGTCGCCGCCGTCGTCTCGATCGGGCTGGACCACTGCGAGTGGCTGGGCCGGACGACCGAGCAGATCGGCGCCGAAAAGGCCGGCATCTTCCGCGCCGACCGGCCCGCCATCTACGGCTCGAGACGGATGCCGGCCAGCATTGCGCGGGCCGCCTCTGCGATCGGCGCCCGGCTGCTGCGCCTGGGCGTGGATTTCGACTTCATCGAGC
>JBFGAO010000208.1:0-3166 GCA_041568095.1 Steroidobacteraceae bacterium
CTCGTCTACCCGGCGGCGATCCTCGGCTGCGTGCACTACTACTGGCAGGTGAAGGCCGACCTGGGAGACCCGATGCTGTACTTTCTCGTGCTGGCCACGCTGCTGCTGTGGCGGCTCGAGCGCTGGGGCCGGCGCCGCGTGGCCCGGCAGGCGGCCTCAGAGGCCGGCGCGGGCCGCGGAGCGGCCGGTCGCGATGGCGGCCAGGACCAGCAGCCCGCCCGCGGCAGTGCGCCAGCCGAGGCCCTCCCCCAGCAGTGACCAGGCCAGCAGCGCGGCGATGACCGGCTCGCCGAGCAGCACGACCGCGACGAACACCGGGCCGAGGTGGCGCAGTGCCCAGTTGCAGCCGCCGTGCCCCAGCAACTGCGAGACGACGGCCATCGCGGCCAGGGCGGCCCAGGTGCCTGAGTCGTAGCCGCCGGCGCGCGTTCCCGTCGCCGCGACGGTCAGCCACAGGATCGCAGCGGACGCGCCCCAGGCGATCGCGAGGTAGTGCCGGAAGGCCAGCGCGCGCTGTGCGCGCTGCGCGAGCAGCAGGTAGGCGGCCATCGCCACCGCGCCGGCCAGCGCGAGCAGGTCACCGGTCAGCGCGCCACCGGCGGTCCCGCCGCCGGAGCCGACGACGGCGACGCCGGCCAGTGCGAGCACCAGCGCCAGCAGCGTGCGCCCCGGTGGCGCGCCGCGGCCCGCGGCCAGCAGCATCAGCGCAACCCAGACCGGCGCGGTGTTGACAAGCAGCACGCTGCGCGCGACCGAGGTGTATTCCAGCGACGCGATCCAGGTCGCGAAATGGACCGCCAGCGCGGCGCCGGCGGCCAGCGCCAGCGCGGTTTCGCGCAGCGGCCAGCCCCCGGTCGCAGGGCGGGTGCAGGCCAGCGGCACGACGACCAGCGCCGCAAGCCCGACGCGCCAGGCGGCGATTGCAAGCGGCGCCGCGTCGGCCAGCCGCGCAAAGATCGCACCATGCGACACGGCGACCAGCGCGAGCCCCAGCACGAGGTAGGGAAGGAAGGCCGGGGGCTGGCGCGTATCCACTGACCTGAGCCCGCCGCGCCGGCCTCAGCGCAGGAACCAGGGCGGCACGTGGCGCCAGCCGCGCACCAGTTCGGCGTCCAGCTCGCGCCAGCGTGGCTCGTGCCGCGCGACCAGCGACCAGAAGCGCCGCGAATGGTCGAGGTGGCGTGTATGCACGAGTTCGTGCACGAGCAGGTAACGGACGACCTCGGGCGGCTGGAACACCAGGCTCGCGTTCAGGCTGATCGTGCGGCGCGGCGAGCAGCTGCCCCAGCGCGTGCGCTGCCGGCGGATCTGCGCGCCGGCGTACGGCAGGCCGCAGTCGGCGGCGACTGCGTCCAGCCAGGGCACCAGGATCTCGCGCGCGCGGCGCATGACCCAGCGCTGCAGCGCGTGCCGCGCTGCCAGAGGCCGCGCCGGGTCGCCGGCCAGCCACAGCGTGCCGTCGCCGGCCCTCACGCGCGGGTTGCCCGCGCCCGGACGCGTGCGGACGGCCCAGGCCTCGCCGCTGGCCTGCAGCCGCAGTTCCTGCGGCAGCGCGTCGCCGGACACCGGCACCAGCGAGCGGTATTCGTCGACCTTGCGGGAGATCCAGCCGCGGTGGCGCGCGACGAACTGCTCGACGGCGACCGGTCGCGTGCCGGGTGGCACGACGATCTCGACACGGCCGCCGGGGAACACGCGGATCGTCAGCCGGCGCGCGCGCCAGCTGACCCGGACCTGCCAGGACGCCGGTGCGCCCGCGGCGTCCAGCAGCGCCAGCTGCATCGCTTCGGCGCCGGCGCTCACAGGGTTGCCGCCAGCCGCGCGCCCTCGGCGATCGCGCGCTTGGCATCCAGTTCGGTCGCGAGGCGCGAGCCGCCGACCAGGTGCAGCGGGAAGCCGGCCCGCTCGACGGCGGCGGCGAGCCCGCGCTCGGGCTCCTGCCCGGCGCAGACGATCACGTGGTCGACCGGCAGCAGCTGCGGCCGCCCGTCCTGCGCGATGTGCAGGCCAGCATCGTCGATGCGCAGGTAACGGACGCCCGGCAGCATCCGGACGCCGCGGCGCTTCAGCGCCAGCCGGTGGGCCCAGCCGGTGGTCTTGCCGAGGTCGCGGCCCGGCGCCGTCGGCTTGCGCTGCAGCAGCCACAGTTCGCGCGTCAGCCGGGCAGGCCTGGCCTCGGGCGCCAGGCCGCCGCGCCGCTGCAGCGTCGCGTCGATGCCCCATTCGCGCAGGAAGGACGGGATGTCGGTGGCCGGCGACGGCTCGGCCGGGTCGTGGCTCAGGTACTCGGCGACGTCGAAGCCGATGCCACCGGCGCCGACGATCGCCGCGCGCGCGCCGACCGGGCGGCCGCGCAGCAGCACGTCCACGTAGCTCAGTACCTTCGGGTGGTCCAGCCCGTCGATCTGCGGCACCCGCGGCAGCACGCCGGTCGCCAGCACGATCTCGTCGTAGCCGCCCGCGGTCAGTTCCTCCGCCGCGGCGCGGTGGCCGAGGCGCAGCCGGACGCCGCTCAGCTCGATCTGGCGCCGGAAGTAGCGCAGCGTCTCGTGGAACTCCTCCTTGCCGGGCACGCGCTTGGCCATGTTGAACTGGCCTCCGATCTCGGCGGCGGCCTCGTACAGCGTGACCTCGTGGCCGCGGCCGGCCGCGACCGTCGCGCAGGAGAGCCCGGCGGGACCGGCGCCGACCACGGCGATGCGGCGGCGGCGGCGCGCCGGCCGGTACTCCAGCTCGGTCTCGCGGGCCGCGCGCGGGTTGACGAGGCAGGTCGCGAGCTCGTTCTCGAACACCTGGTCCAGGCAGGCCTGGTTGCAGGCGATGCAGGTGTTGATCTCGTCGGCGCGCCCGCCCGCGGCCTTCCTGACGAACTCGGGGTCGGCGAGCAGCGGGCGTGCCATCGACACGAGGTCGGCGTCGCCGCGCGCGATCACCGCCTCGGCGACGGCCGGGTCGTTGATCCGGTTGCTGGTCACCAGCGGCAGGCCGACGGTGCCGCGCAGCCGCCGCGTGACCCAGGCGAAGCCGGCGCGCGGCACGCGCGTCGAGATCGTCGGGATGCGCGCCTCGTGCCAGCCGATGCCGGTGTTGATGATCGTCGCGCCGGCGCGCTCGACCGCCTGGCCGAGCTCGACGATCTCCTCCCAGGAACTGCCGCCGTCGACGA
>JBFGAO010000209.1:0-3143 GCA_041568095.1 Steroidobacteraceae bacterium
CCCCTGCTGGCGCAGCTGCTCGCCACCGGCAAGTACCAGGGCGAGGTGCCGGCGCTGGAGCCGCTGCCCTACATCGTCGTCATAATCGACGAGCTGGCCGACCTGATGATGATCGTCGGCAAGAAGGTCGAGGAACTGATCGCAAGGCTGGCGCAGAAGGCACGCGCGTCGGGCATCCACCTGGTGCTGGCGACCCAGCGCCCGTCGGTCGACGTGATCACCGGCCTGATCTAGGCCAACATCCCGGCACGCATCGCCTTCCAGGTGTCGGCCAAGGTCGACTCGCGGACCATCCTTGACCAGAGCGGCGCCGAGTCGCTGCTCGGCCACGGCGACATGCTGTTCCTGCCGCCCGGCACCGCGGCGCCGGAGCGCGTGCACGGCGCCTTCGTGTCCGACCAGGAGGTGCACCGCGTCGTCGCGTCACTGCAGGTCGGCCCCCGGCCGGATTACGTCGACGAGGTGCTGTCGGGCCCGGTGGGCCCGGTGCCGGGCCTGCCCGACGAGGGTGGCGAGGACGGCGCCGCCGAGACCGACGCCGAGCAGGACCCGCTGTACGACGAGGCGGTGCGCATCGTGACCGAGACGCGCAAGGCCAGCGTGTCGGGCGTCCAGCGCCGGCTCAAGATCGGCTACAACCGCGCCGCGCGGCTGGTCGAGTCCATGGAGGCGGCGGGCCTGGTCGGGCCGCTGCAGTCAAACGGCAGCCGCGAGGTGCTCGCGCCGCCGCCGCCGGAGTCCTGAATGCGCTGTCTGGTCCTTGCTGCCTGCGCGGCATTCGCGCTGCCCGGCGCCGCGACCGCCGACACGGCCGCCGGCCGACTGCAGTCCTGGCTTGACGGCCTGCGCACGCTGCGCGCGGAATTCCGGCAGACCGTCACCGATGCCGACGGCCGCGTCGTCGACCGGGCCGAGGGCCGCTTCGCGCTGGCGCGGCCCGGCCGCTTCCGCTGGGACTACCGCGTGCCGGAGCAGCTGATCGTCTCGGACGGCCGCGACCTCTGGCATTACGACGTCGAGCTGGAGCAGGTCACGGTCCGGCGCACCGCCGAGGCGGTGAGCGGCACGCCCGCGGCGCTGCTGGCCGGCGAGGGGGCGCTCGCGGACAGCTTCGAGGTCAGCGAGGCCGGCGCCGGCGACGGGCTCGACTGGCTGCTGCTGCGCCCGCGCGGCGCCGATTCCGACTTCACCGAATTGCGGCTCGCCTTCGCCGGGACCGAACTGCGCCGGATGCGCCTGGCCGACCGGCTCGGGCAGACGACGCAGCTGGAGTTCTCGCGGATCGAGCGCAACCCGCGCCTCGAGGCCGGCCAGTTCCGCTTCGCGCCGCCGGCCGGCGTCGACGTCATCGGCAAGGCCAGCCGCTGAGCATGCTGGCGCTGCGCTACCGGCGCGCCTGGCTCGCGGCGCTGTGGCTGCTCGTCGCGGTCATCGTGATCGGCAGCCTGGTTCCCGGCCCGGTCGTGCAGACGCTCAGCGTCAGCGACCGACTCGAGCACTTCGTCGCCTACCTCGCGCTGACCTTGCTGGGCGCCGGCCTCGTCGGGCCGGCCGGCTACCTCGCCGTCGCACTGCGTGCCTTCGCGCTCGGCGCGGCGCTGGAGCTGCTGCAGGGCCTGACGGCCAGCCGGCAGACGGACTGGATGGACGTCGCCGCCAACGCCGCGGGCGTGCTGGCCGGCTGGTCGCTTGCGCGCTGGCGGCTCGGCGGCTGGGCGCAGCGCGTGGAACAGCGCCTTGCCGCAGGCAGCACCCGCTGAGGCCGGCAGCGACCGGCTAGAATGCCGGGACCATGAAGCAGCAGGCCGAACTCGCGATCACCGGCAGCACGGCAGAGCCCTGGCGGCCGCTGGCGGACCGGATGCGGCCACGCTCGCTGGACGAGTTCGCCGGCCAAGGGCACCTGCTCGGCGAGGGCCGCGCGCTGGCGCGGCTGCTCGGCGCCGGCGTGCCGCACTCGATGGTGCTGTGGGGCCCGCCCGGCAGCGGCAAGACCACGCTCGCAAGGCTCGCCGCCGCCGCCTGCCGCGCACGCTTCGTCGCGCTGTCGGCGGTGATGGCCGGCGTCAAGGACATCCGCACCGCCGTCGAGGAAGCGCAGCGCACGCGCGCCGTGGACGGCCAGCCGACGGTGCTGTTCCTTGACGAGGTGCACCGCTTCAACAAGGGCCAGCAGGACAGCTTCCTGCCCTTCGTCGAGGACGGCACGCTGGTCTTCATCGGTGCGACGACCGAGAACCCGTCCTTCGAGCTCAACTCGGCGCTGCTGTCGCGCGCGCGCACCTATGTGCTGAAGCCGCTGTCGCAGGAGGACCTGTGCGCACTGCTGCAGCGGGCGCTGGCCGACCGCGATCGGGGGCTCGGAAAGCTGGAGCTCGGCGGGACGCCTGATGCGCTGGCGCTGATCGCGCGTGCCGCGGACGGCGACGCGCGGCGCGCGCTGAACCTGCTGGAGGTCGCGGCCGACCTCGTCGAGCCGGGCGCCCAGGCGCTGGACGAGCGGATCGCGGCGGAGGCGGCGGCGGGAGGCCACCGGCGCTTCGACAAGCGCGGCGAGCTCTACTACGACCAGGTCTCGGCGCTGCACAAGTCGGTGCGCGACAGCGATCCCGACGCCGCGCTGTACTGGTTCGCGCGGATGCTGGACGGCGGCTGCGACCCGGCCTTCCTCGCGCGGCGCATGGTCCGCATGGCCAGCGAGGACATCGGCAACGCGGACCCGCGCGCGCTGACGCTGGCGCTCGCGTCCTGGGACGCCTGGGAGCGCCTCGGCAGCCCCGAGGGCGAGCTGGCGCTGGCCCAGGCCTGTGTGTTCCGGGCCTGTGCGCCGAAGAGCAACGCCGTCTACAAGGCGCATGGCGCCGCGATGCAGGACGCGCAGTCGCTCGGCACGCTCGAGGTGCCGATGCACCTGCGCAATGCACCGACGCGGCTGATGAAGGACCTCGGCTACGGCGCCGGCTATCGCTACGCCCACGACGAGCCGGACGCGGTCACCGCGGGCCAGCGGCACTTCCCGGACGACTTGGAGCCACGCGAGTACTACCATCCCGTGCCGCGCGGCCTGGAGATCCGGATCGCCGAGGCGCTGGAGCGGATCCGGCGCCGGGCTGGCAGCGCATGAAGCTGCTGCTCGCGATCGC
>JBFGAO010000210.1:0-3122 GCA_041568095.1 Steroidobacteraceae bacterium
CCTCGACGAGATCCGCTCGGCGATGGCGGCGCGCAGCGGCGCGGGCTGAGGCGCCGCCGCAGCGGCGCCTGGCGCTAGGGCAGCCGGGCGCACTACAGGGGCAGCGAGTCGAAGGCGATCGTCAGCCGCGGCTCGGTGCCGTGAATCGGGTTCGTGCCATGCCAGAGGTAGGACGGGAACAGCACCAGCCGGCCCGGACGCGGTTGCACGATCCGTCCCGCGGCGCAGCCCGGCGTCGCGAAGCGCGGTTCGCCGAACTTGAGCCAGCCGCTCTGTGCCTCTGCATCCTCGACCTCGGCGGGCACCGAGACGTAGTAGGCCGAGCTGATCCAGCCCTGCGGGTGGATGTGGTTGACGTGGAAGCCGCCGCAGCCGAGGCGGACCGACCAGCAGCCCGTGGGCCTGGCCTTGCCGCGGTTGCGCGAGCGCATCGGGTGCGCCGGGTCCTGGCCGATGGCAGCCTGGTAGTCGGCCAGCGGCGCGGCCAGCAGCGACAGGTACTGCCGGATCAGCGGATCGGGATCGCCCAGCAGCCCGCGCGAGGTCTGGGTGCCGAGGCGCATGCTCTGGTCCAGCGGGTGCGTCGCCTGCCGGTGCCGCGCTTCCAGCGCGGGCTGCAGCTCGGCATGGAAGTCGTGGATGCTGGCGTAGCCGGGCGGTGGCTCCAGCTCGTAGACGCGCACCAGCCGCTCGAGGTCGCACCAGTCGTCGAACAGGCCCTCGCCGCGCTGGCGGGCGGCGTCCGCGCGGTAAGTGATCCAGCGCTGGTCTGTCGGGTATTCGCGGTGGAAGCGCTCGATCAGCGGCAGCGCGGCTTCCGGGTCGCCGGCGGCCAGCAGTGCCGCGACCAGGTTCTCGACCGTCGTGACGTCGTCCGGCAGGGCGGCGGCGGCCAGCCGCCCGGCCGCGACGGCCTCGGCGGGGCGGCCCGTCTCCAGCAGCAGCGTCGCAAGCGAGCTGGTCAGCGCCGGGTGCTCGCCCTCGCGCGCGATCAGCTCGCGCAGCAGCCGTTCCGACTCGGCCGGGTGGCCGGCGCGCCGCAGGATGTCGGCGTACTGCATCCGGGTCGCGACGGGCGCGCCGGGGCGGGACGCCGCCTCGCGCAGCGTCCGCGCAAAATCCGGGTCGCCGCGGATGTGGCGCATCTGCGCGATCAGGAATTGCGCGTCGGCGTCGTCGGGAGCGGCGGCGACGAGCCTCAGCAGCACGGCCTCGGACTCGTCGTAGCGGTCCAGCTGCATCAGCGCCCGGGCCCGGGCCAGCTCGGTGGCGCGGTCCCGCAGGCCGCGACGGTCGCACTCGGCGACCTCGGCCCGCGCTTCCTCGGATTGCTCGGCGGTCGCGAGGACCGAGGCCAGGTTGACCCGCGCCGTGCCGTAGTCGGGGGCGATCGCGAGCGCACGGCGCAGCGCCTCGGCCGCCTCGTCGCTGCGCTGCAGGCCGAAAAGCGCCGAGCCCAGCGCCGACCAGGCCTCGGCATCGCGGGCGTCACGGCCGGTGAGCCGGCGCGCCTGTTCCTCGGCCAGCGCATGGTCGCCCGCCATGTTGGCGAGCCGCGCGAGCGCGAGTGCGGCCGGCCGGAAGCCGGGCGCGAGCCGGACCGCCTCACGCAACTCGGCGAGTCCTTCGGCCACGCGGCCGCGCGCGGCCAGCAGCTGGCCGAGGTTGCTGCGGTATTCGGCATTGCCGGGGGCCAGCGCGACCGCGTGGCGCATCTGCGCCTCGGCCTCGTCCAGCCGGCCCTGGCGGCGCAGCGCGATGCCGAGGACCTGCATCGCCGTGGCGTCCGACGGGTCGGCCGCGAGCAGGCCGAGGCAGGCGCGCTCGGCGGCGCCAAGGTCGCCGGCCTGCAGGGCTCGCAGGGCCCCCTGGATTGCGGTGGTCACGGGGGAGGCAGTCTACCCCGCCAATGAAAAGGCCGCCGCCCCTTGCGGAGCGGCGGCCATGAGCATCAGCTCAGACTCGACGAGCGCCTGTTATCAGAACTTGTAGGTCGCGCTCGCGAAGTAACGGCGGCCGAGCACGTCGTAGGTCGACGGATCGGTGTTCGCCTGGATGCCGGCACGAGAGTTGGTCGTGTAGATCGGCGGGAGCTTGTCCAACGCATTGTCGACACCCACCGTCACGCTCAGCTGCTCGGTCGGACGCCAGCCCACCGTCGCGCGGTGGTAGACGTAGCTCGGCACCGACGTGATCGACGGCGGTACCTGCTGGCCCGTGGCCGGGTTGGTCACCCGCGAGTTCCTCGAGGGCGTCCGCGCCGCGTCGTTGTTGACGACTTCCATGCTGTCGATGTAGCGCACCGACCAGCCGAAGTCGAAGTCATTCCAGGCGTAGCCAAGCATCAGGTTGGCCTTGATGTCCGGGAACGCCTCCGCGACGTTGATCGTGATCGTGCCATCCACCGCGACCAGCGGGGACGCCGGGTCTTCCTGGCGCTCCCAGTTGGTCAGGTGGTTGACCGCCAGTCCGGCACGGAAGTTGCCCGGGCCGATCTGCTTGCGGTAGTCGAGCTGCAGGTCGAAGCCCTCGGCCTTCAGCTTGCCGAGGTTCTGGTCGGTCTGCTGCACGTCCGTCGCCAGGCCCGTGCTCGTGCGCCTGAACAGCTGGCACCACAGGTTGCTGTTGCTGTAGCTCGAGTTCGCACCCTGGGCGTTGAAGCAACGGGTCACGATCGTGGCTGCACCCACGCTGCCGATGGTGTCATCGACGTTGTAGGAGTACCAGTCCAGCGCGACGCGCATGTTGTGGTCGCCGAAATCCGGCTGCCAAACCACGCCGACCGTGTAGGTGTCGGCGAACTCCGGCGCCAGGTTCGGGTTGCCACCGGACAGCGCGCGGACCTGCGAGTTGCCCTGCGGGAAGTTCGCCGGGGCACCCTGGGCCGCGCACAGCGCGTTGACCTGCGTCGCATTGGCGCCGGTGCGCTCTGCGCTGCCGTTCCAGCACGGGTCACGATAGGCCGGGAAGCCCTCGTTCTGCGGGCGGAACAGCTCGCTCACGCTCGGCGCACGGGTCGCACGCTGGTACGAGCCGCGAAGCTTCAGGCTCTCGATCGGCTTGTACTCGAGGCCGGCCATGTAGGTGTCGAAGCCGCCGGCCAGGTTGTACTCGGACCAGCG
>JBFGAO010000211.1:0-3109 GCA_041568095.1 Steroidobacteraceae bacterium
CCGCGATCCGGCGCACGGCGGTGGCGCCTCCTTCGTGATGATCGGCAACCTCGCGGCGAGCCTCGCGCTGCTCGTCGTGCTGCTGTGGTTCGGCGCCGCCCTGCTGCACCGGCTGGCTCGCTATGTCGAGGGCGCCGGGACCAGCGGCGAGTCGCTGCTCGCGACGGCACGCCGCCTGCCGGCGCTGGCCGGCGCGCTGGGCCTGGCTGCCATCGCCGCGGCGCTGCCGCTGGTGGCGCTGCCCTGGCTGCCGGAAGCGCTCTCAATGCCGGCGGCGGCGGCGCTCGCGCTGTTGCTGGCCTGGGCGGCGCTGCGGATCTCGATGCTGGTGCCGGAGCTGCTGCTGCGCGGACACGGCGCGGCCGGCGCGCTGCGCCGCAGCTGGCGGCTGACCGGGGGCGCTGCCTGGCGCGTGCTCGTGGCCTTCCTGCTGGTCGGCCTGCTGGTGCTGGCGGTGCTGCTGGCCGCGGCGCTGGCCGCGGCCCTGCTGGACCTGCTGGGCGCCGCGTCACAGCCGTGGGTGGCCGAGGGCGTCGCGCTGGTCTTCGTCGGCGCCGTCTCGGCGCCGCTCGGCGCCGCCGCGACGCTGGTGATCTGGAACGACCTGCGGCTGCGGGCCGGCTGAGCGGCGCGCGGCCCCGTCAGTCCAGCTCGGCCAGCTGCTCGGCGCGGTGCTCGGCCAGCAGCGTGTCGATGACCTCGTCGAGGTCGCCGTTGACGATGTCCTCGAGCCGGTACAGCGTCAGCTCGACGCGGTGGTCGGTCAGCCGGCCCTGCGGGAAGTTGTAGGTGCGGATCCGCTCCGAGCGGTCGCCGGTGCCGACCTGCAGCCGGCGCTTCGCCGCCTTCTCGGCCGCGGCGCGCTCGCGCTCGGCGGCCAGCAGCCGCGCGCGCAGCAGTGCCATCGCGCGCGCGCGGTTCTTGTGCTGCGACCGTTCCTCCTGGCACTCGACGACGATTCCGGTCGGCAGGTGCGTGATGCGCACGGCGGAGTCGGTCTTGTTGACGTGCTGGCCGCCGGCGCCGGAGGCGCGGAAGGTGTCCACGCGCAGGTCCGCAGCCGCGATCTCGATGCTGTCGACCTCCTCGACCTCCGGCAGGATCGCGACGGTGCAGGTCGAGGTGTGGATGCGGCCCTGGGCCTCGGTCGCCGGCACGCGCTGCACCCGGTGCGTGCCCGACTCGAACTTCAGGCGGCCGTAGGCGCCGCGGCCTGCGATGCGGCTGACGACCTCGCGGTAGCCGCCGTGCTCGCCGCGGTTCTCGGACAGCAGCTCGACGGCCCAGCCTCGCGACTCGGCATAGCGCAGGTACATGCGGAACAGGTCGCCGGCGAAGATCGCCGCTTCGTCGCCGCCCGCCGCGGCGCGGATCTCGAGGAACACGCCGTGGTCGTCGAGCGGGTCCTCGGGCACCAGTGCGAGCTGCAGCGCCTGCTCCACGGCGGCGACCTGCTCCTCGAGCTGCGCCGCCTCCTGGCGCGCCAGCTCGCGGATCCCGGCGTCGGGATCGGCGGACATCGCACGCGCCGTCTCCAGCTGGCGCTCGAGCTCGCCGAACGCGCGCCAGCGGCCGACGACCGGCTCGAGGCGCGCGTACTCGACCGACAGATCGCGGAAGCGCTCCGGCCTGCCGAGCACGCCCGGGTCCGCGAGCATCCGCGTCAGCTCCTCCTGGCGCTCGGCTGCCTTCTCGAGCTGCCGCCGGATCGAGGCCCTCACGAGTGGTCCCCGTCCAGCCGCCACAGCCGCGCGACGGCCTCGGCGAGCGCGGTGTCGCCACGCTCGGCGGCCTCGCGCAGCGCCGTAGACGGCCTGTGCAGCAGCCGGTTGGTCAGCGTCGCGGCCAGGAACTCGGCGACCTCGCCGGGATCGCGGCCCGCGGCCAGCATCCTCCGCGCCTGCTCCAGCGTCTGCTCGCGGGCGCTGTCGGCCTGCCGGCGCAGCTCGCGGATCAGCGGCACGGCGTCGCGCGTCTTCTGCGCCGTCGCGTAGCGGGCGACCTCCTCGTCGATCATCCGGCGCGCCTCGCCGGCCTCGTCCTGCCTGGCCCGAAGGTTCTCGTCGACGACCTGGCGCAGGTCGTCGATCGTGAACAGGTAGACGTCCTCGAGCGTCGCGACGCGCGGGTCGATATCGCGCGGCACCGCCAGGTCGAGCATGAACATCGGCCGGTGGCGGCGCACGCCGACCGCGGCCCGGACCGCCTCGTAGCCGACGACCTGTTGCGGGCTCGCGGTCGAGCTGATCACGATGTCGGCCTGCGGCAGGTGCGAGTCCAGTGCGTCGAGCGGGATGGCGGCCGCGCGGAATGCGGCAGCGATCCGCTGTGCGCGGTTGACGCTGCGGTTCGCGATGATCATGCGCTCGAGCCGCTGCGCGTGCAGATGTCGCGCGCACAGCTCGACCATGTCGCCGGCGCCAACCAGCAGCGCGCAATGCTGCTCGAAGCCGGCGAACACGCGCCGCGCCAGCTGCACCCCGGCCGAGGCCACCGACACCGCGCTGGCGCCAACCGCGGTGTCTGTGCGCACGCGCTTCGCGACGGTGAAGGCCCGCTGGAACAGCCGGTTCAGCGACGCACCGGCCGTGCCGGCCCGCTGCGCCGCGCGGTAAGCGTCCTTCAGCTGCCCGAGGATCTGCGGCTCGCCGATGATCAGCGAGTCGAGCCCGGAGGCGACGCCGAACAGGTGGCGGATCGCGTCGTCGCCGTGCAGCCGGTACAGGCAGCCGGCGATGCCGGCGCCGCCGGACTGCTGCTCGAGCCAGTCCTCGAGGCCGGCCGGGGCCCCGTCGCAGGCACAGTAGAGCTCGGTCCGGTTGCAGGTCGACACGATCAGCGCCTCGCGGACGCCGTCCTGCTGCATCAGCGCGGCCAGCGCCGACGGCAGCCGCACCGCGTCGAACACGATGCGCTCGCGCACCGCGAGCGGCGCGGTCCGGTGATTGAGCCCGAGGACGAGAAGCGACATGGTCGGCCGGCAACGATGACCCGCCGGATTGTCCGGTAACGACCACGGCGGTACAAGCGCTGCGATATAGTGCCGCGATGCCCCTGCGCCGCCGGATCGCCGTCCTGTTGCTGGCCTGCGCGGCCGCGCCGGCGGTCG
>JBFGAO010000212.1:0-3102 GCA_041568095.1 Steroidobacteraceae bacterium
CTTGCAGCTGGAGACCAACGCGGCCGAGCAGGAACTGATCGACGCGACCTTCGCGCTGCTGTGCGACGAGGCGCTCGCGCAGCCGGCCGTGCTCGTGCACCGCGACTACCATTCGCGCAACCTGATGGTCTGCCCGGGCGCGAACCCCGGGATCCTCGACTTCCAGGACGCAGTGTCCGGCCCGGTCAGCTATGACCTCGTCTCGCTGCTGAAGGACTGCTATATCGTGTGGCCGCGCCAGCGCATGCTCGGCTGGCTGGACCTCTACCTCGAGCGCGCCGCGCGCGCCGGCATCGACACCGGCGGGGACCGCGCCGCATTCCTGCGCCGCTTCGAGCTGATGGGCCTGCAGCGCCACATCAAGGTGCTCGGGATCTTCGCGCGGCTGTGGTACCGGGACAGCAAGCCCGCCTACCTCGGCGACCTGCCGCGGGTGCTCGACTACGCGCTCGAGGCCTGCGCCGCGGAGCCGGCGCTGGCCGGCTTCCGCGACTTTTTGGAGCAGCGCGTCGCGCCGGCCTTCGTCGCCGCGCAGCACCGCGTCGGGGCGGTCGGTTGAAGGCGATGCTGCTGGCGGCCGGGCGCGGCGAGCGCATGCGCCCGCTGTCCGACGCGACACCGAAGCCGCTGCTCGAGGCCGGCGGCCACCCGCTGGTCGAGTACCACCTGCGGGGGCTGGCGGCGGCGGGCGTCACCGAGGTCGTCGTGAACCTGTCCTGGCTGGGCGGGTCGCTGCGCGCGGCGCTCGGCGACGGCAGCCGCTGGGGCCTGGCGATCCGCTACAGCGACGAGGGGCCGGTCGCGCTGGACACCGGCGGCGGGATTCACCGGGCGCTCGACTGGCTGGGCCCCGGTCCCTTCCTGCTCGTCAACGGCGACGTCTGGAGCGACTTGCGCCTGTCGACGCTGGCGCTGCCGGCCGGCTCGCTTGCAGAACTCGTGCTGGTGGACAACCCACCGCACAACCCGCGTGGCGACTACGGCCTCGCCGCCGACGGCCACGTCGTCGCGACACCGCCCCTGCTGACCTATGCCGGCATTGCGGTCATTGACCCGGCGCTGTTTGATGGCTGCCAGCCCGGCCGCTACCCGCTGAAGCCGCTGCTGGATGCCGCGCTGGCTGAGGGCCGCCTGAGCGGCCGGCAGCATCGCGGCGCCTGGTCGGACGTCGGCACGCCCGAGCGCCTCGCGGCGCTGGACGCCGCACTGCGCTCTGGCCGGCTGCAGCACCCCGAACTGCCCGCCCAAACCGGATAAAATGACGCCTCGTCTCTGATCGCAGGTCCATAAGTGGCTGATTTCAAGGGAATTCCGATCCAGACCGGCGCCGTGCCGGCGCGCAGTGGCGACAAGTACCGGACGCCGCAGGGCTTCACCGCGATCCGCGACGGCATCAAGCGCACGGCCGCCGCGCCGGCCGCGCCGGCCGCGCCGCTGGGCCCGAAGCCGCGCTGGCTGCGCGCGCCGATGCCGGCCGGCGAGCGCTTCGAGGCGGTGCGCCGCACCGTGCGCGAGCACCGGCTCAGCACGGTCTGCGAGGAAGCCCACTGCCCGAACATCGGCGAGTGCTGGAACGCCGGCACCGCGACGCTGATGCTGATGGGCGCCGTCTGCACGCGCGCCTGCAGATTCTGCGCCGTGGACACCGGCAACCCGCGCGGCTGGCTGGATCCCGAGGAGCCGGCCAATGCGGCGCGCACGGTGGCGCTGATGGGTCTCGGCTACGTCGTGCTGACCTCGGTCAACCGCGACGACCTCCCCGATGGAGGTGCCGGCCACTTCGCCGCCTGCGTGCACGCGATCAAGGCGGAGAGCCCGCGCACCGCGGTCGAGGCGCTGACGCCGGACTTCCAGGGCGTGCTGCGCGACGTCGAGACCGTCGTCGACTCGGGGCTCGAGGTGTTCGCGCAGAACGTCGAGACCGTCGAGCGGCTGACGCACCCGGTGCGCGACCCGCGCGCCGGCTACCGGCAGACGCTGGACGTGCTCGCGCACGCGAAGCGCCACCGGCCCGATGTGCTGACCAAGACCAGCCTGATGCTGGGCCTCGGCGAGACCGAGGACGAATTGCACCGGACCATGGACGAGCTGCGCGCAGTCGGTTGCGACCTGCTGACGCTGGGCCAGTACCTGCGCCCGACCGTGAACCACCTGCCGGTGGAGCGCTACGTGACGCCAGAGGAGTTCGCGCGCTACCGGGAAGCGGCGCTCGCGCGCGGCTTCCTCGAGTGCGTGTCCGGACCGATGGTCCGCTCGAGCTACCGCGCCGAGCGCGCGCTGGCCGGCGACAACTGCGGACTGGCCGCGGCCGGCTGAGGAATCCCCATGCACCCGTTCCCGCACCACTACCAGGTCAGCATCGAGGCACAGCCCGACGGCGAGGCGACGCTGACCTCCGAAGGGCTGCCGCCGCTCGCGACCATGCCGCCGCCGGAATTCGACGGGCCGGGCGGCTACTGGTCGCCCGAGTCGCTGCTGATGGCGGCGCTGGCCGGCTGCTTCACGCTGAGCTTCCGCGCGGTCGCGAAGGGTTCGCGCCTCGACTGGCAGTCGCTGACCGCCGAGGTGCACGGCACGCTGGAGCGCGACGGCAGCGTCAGCCGGTTCACGCGCATCGAGACGCGTGCGCGGCTGGTCCTGCCGGCCGGCGCCGACCAGGCGCGCGCGAAGCAGCTGCTCGAGAAGGCCGAGAAGCTGTGCCTGATCTCCAACAGCCTGCAGGCCGAGCGGCACCTCGTCGCCGAGGTCGTCGGGGCGGGATGAACACCGCCTTTCGCTGGCTGGGCCGGGTCGACTACGAGCCCGCCTGGCGCGCGATGCAGCGGTTCACCGACGCGCGCGACGCCGGCACGCCCGACGAGGTCTGGTTCCTCGAGCACCCGCCGGTGTTCACGCAGGGCCTGAACGGCCGCGCCGAGCACCTGCTCTCACCCGGCGACATCCCGGTCGTCGGCATCGACCGCGGCGGGCAGGTGACCTACCACGGGCCGGGCCAGCTCGTCGTTTATCCCCTGATCGACCTGCGCCGCCGCGGCATCGGCGTGCGCGAGCTGGTCACGGCGCTGGAGCGCGCTGTCGTCTTCCTCGCGGCCGGACACGGCA
>JBFGAO010000213.1:0-3077 GCA_041568095.1 Steroidobacteraceae bacterium
TCGCCGGCGCGCTCGGCCAGTGGCAGATGGGCCGCGCGGCGGAGAAGCGTGCGCTGATACAGGGCTTCGAGACCGGCACCGGCGAGCTGCAGCGGCTGCCGGCCGACCTCGCGCCGCTGCCGCGCTACCAGCGCGCGACCGCCAGCGGCGCCTATGACCCCGCGCACCAGGTGCTGCTCGACAACCGGATCCGCGACAGCCGCCCCGGCGTCGAGGTGCTGACGCCGCTGGTGCTGCCCGGCGGCGCCGTGCTGCTGGTCAACCGCGGCTGGCTGCCGCTGGGGCCGAGCCGCGCGTCGCTGCCCGATGTAGCGGTCGGCGCAGAGTCGCGCACTGTCACGGGCCGCGTCGACCGGCTGCCACGGCCGGCATTGCGGCTCGACGCGCCGCCGGCGCAAGGCTGGCCGCGGCTCGCCAGCTATCCGGAGCCCGCCGAGATCTCGGACTGGCTGGGCCGGGAGCTGTACCCGATGCAGCTGCTGCTGGATCCGGCCGAGCCCGACGGCTACCGCCGCGACTGGCGCCCGCCCGGGCCGCCGCCGTCGCGGCATGTCGCGTATGCGTTGCAGTGGTGGGCGCTCGGCGCGACTGCGCTCGCGATCTGGCTGGCACTGTCGCTGAAGCGCCGCGAGGCCGCGCGATGACGGAGCAGCGCAGGGGCCACGGCCGCCGCCAGCTGCTGTTGCTGGCCTCGCTGTTCCTGGTGCCGGTGCTGGCGGCGACCTTGCTGTACCTGTCTGCCGCCTGGCGCCCGACGACCGGTGCGCAGCACGGACTGCTGCTCGACCCGCCGCGGCCGCTGCCCGAGGCGCCGCTGGTGCTGCCCGATGGCAGCGCCGCGCCCGACCCCTTGCTGCGCGGCCGCTGGTCGCTGGTCTACGTCGGCGCCGGCGCCTGCGACGCGGCCTGCACGACCGCGCTCGTGGACATGCGCCAGGTGCGTCTCGCGCTGGACAAGGACGCGGCGCGCGTGCAGCGCGTGTTCCTGTACTCCGGAGATTGCTGCGGCCCCGCCGCGGCGCCGGAGTCGCAGCCCGGGCTGCTGCGCGTGACTGCGGGCGCGGAGCAGCCGCTCTTGGCCGCCTTCGCCGCGCCACCGGCCGGCAGTGGGCGGATCCACGTCGTGGACCCGCTCGGCAACCTGCTGATGAGCTATCCTCCGGGCACGCCGCCCCGCGGCATCCTCGAGGATCTCGAGCGCCTGCTGCGCCTGTCGCGGATCGGCTGAGTTCCCCCCGATGCATGCCCATCCCCGCCTCCGCTGGTTCCGTCGCGTCGCAGGCATCGCGGTGCTGCTGTGCGCGATCGTCGTCGTCGTCGGCGCCTGGGTGCGACTGACCGACGCCGGCCTCGGCTGCCCCGACTGGCCCGGCTGCTACGGCCATGTGCACCCTGCGCAGGTCGGCGACCGCGCCGCCGAGCTCGACGCGGCCTGGCCCGACCGCCCCTTCGACTACCAGAAGGCGCTCAACGAGATGGTGCACCGCTACGTCGCCTCGACGCTGGGGCTGCTGGTGCTGGTGCTGGCCGGGCTGTCGGTCTGGAACCGCCGCGACCCGGAGCAACCGCGCGTGCTGCCCTGGGTGCTGGTCGCGGTCGTGATCGCGCAGGGCCTGCTCGGCATGTGGACCGTCACGCTGCTGCTGAAACCGCTGGTCGTCACGCTGCACCTGCTGGGCGGGCTCGTCACGCTGTCGCTGCTGTGGTGGCTGGCGCTGGACCCGGCACGCCGCGAACTGAAGGCGGCCGAGCGGCCGCTGCGCAACTGGACGATCGCCGCCGCCGCGGTGCTGCTGCTGCAGGTCGCGCTGGGCGGCTGGACCAGCAGCAACTATGCCGCGGCCGCCTGCCCGGACTTCCCCGCCTGCCAGGGCAGCTGGTGGCCGGAAATGGATTTCGCCGAGGGCTTCGTGCTGTGGCGCGGCCTCGGCATCGACTACGAGGGCGGCGTGCTCGACGCGCCGGCGCGGGTCGCGATCCATTACGCGCACCGGCTCGGCGCCTGGCTCACCGCGCTGGTAATGCTCCTGCTCGGCGCCGCGGTCTGGCGCCGCGGGCAGACCGTGGGCCTGCGCTCGACCGGCGCGGCGCTGGCCGGCGCGCTGCTGCTGCAGTTCGCGATCGGCATGAACCTGATCTGGCAGGGCTGGCCGCTGTGGCTCGGCACCGCGCACAACGCCGGCGCCGCGCTGCTGGTGCTGGCGCTGGTCACGCTGCTGCGCGCGCTGACGCCGCGGCCGCCGGGCGGCCGGACGCGGATGCGCCTCTGACCCCGTCCGGGGTCCTCAGCCCAGGTACTGCAGCAGCACCGGCAGCCCCGCGACGACCAGCGCGAGGGCGACCGCCGTGGCGGACCGCTGGAACAGGAACATCGCTGTTTCCTCCTTGACGGACGGCCGCAGTCTGCATTCCTCGATTAGTCGTGATAAACAGCCTTATTGTGACTATATTGGTCACTCTCATTGACCAATCGGGGGTTGCTTGGACCAGCTGCAGGCCATGCGCTGCTTCATGCGGGTCGCGGAGCTCGGCTCCTTCACCCGCGCCGCCGAGGTCCTCGGCCTGTCCCGCTCGATGGTCAGCACCCAGGTGCGCCGCCTCGAGCGGCACCTCGGCCCGCGGCTGCTGAACCGGACCACGCGCCAGGTCGGCCTGACGGCCGCGGGCAGCGAGTACCTGCAGCATTGCGAGCGGGTCTTCCGCGAATTGCGCGAAGCCGAGGACGCGCTGCGGCGCGCGCAGGAGCAGCCCGCCGGAAGGCTGCGCGTGGACGTCCCGGGCGCCTTCGGGCGCCACCTGCTGCTGCCCGCCCTGCCCGGCTTCCTCGCGCGCTACCCGGCCATCGAGCTGGAACTGCGCCTGAACGACCGGGTCGTGGATCTGGTCGCCGAGGGCGTGGACCTGGCCGTGCGCGGCGGCACCGTCTCCGACCCGGGGCTCGTCGCGCGCCGCGTCGCCGGCTCGAACTGGATCACCTGCGCAGCGCCCGATTACCTGGCCCGCCAGGGCTGGCCGCGCAGCATCGCCGACCTGTCCGGCCATGCACTGCTCGGCACGATCCCGCCCGGCGCCGGTCA
>JBFGAO010000214.1:0-3053 GCA_041568095.1 Steroidobacteraceae bacterium
ATGCGTGCGGCACTCGACCGCGGCGCCGTCCTGGCGCGCGGGCTCGTAGCGCCAGCGCCGCTCGCCGGCGAGCGCGGCCTGCTCGAAGTAGCCGGGCGGCTCGGCGCGGCGCACCCGCGCCCAGCCGGTGCGGCCGTCCTGCAGCACCGTCAGCGACACCTCGGCCCAGCCCTCGATGCCGAGTTCGCGCGCCGCCTCCGGGTAGGGCGGCGCGTCCTGCTCGACCGGCACCGGGCCGACGAGCCCGGCGGCATTGCAGGGCGGCCAGGCCCGCGCCGGGGCGGCGACCATCAGCAGCATGACGACGGCGAGAAGGCGCATCGGGAGCAAGCCTAGCAGCAGCCCCGGGGTCCGTAGTTTCCCCGCTGCGGCTGCGGTCCTGGCCCGCCTATGGTGCTGCATGTGACTGCCCTCGACACATTCGTGCGCTTCGACGCGGCGCTGGCCGCGCGCTACGACCGGCCGGGGCCGCGCTACACGTCCTACCCGACCGCGGTGCAGTTCAACGAGGACTTCGGCACCGCGGACTACCGGGCCGCGGTCCGCGCCAGCGCCGAGCAGCGCCCGGACGCGCCGCTGTCCGTCTACGTCCACATCCCGTTCTGCAGCAGCCCCTGCTTCTACTGCGGGTGCAGCCGCGTCATTACGCGGCAGCGCGGGCAGGCCGAGTCCTACCTCGACCGGCTGCAGCACGAGATCGCGATGCAGGCGCGGCTGTTCACCGGTGGCCGCCGCGTCGAGCAGCTGCACCTGGGCGGCGGCACGCCGACCTTCCTCGAGTGCGCGCAACTGGAGGCGCTGC
Organism: Steroidobacteraceae bacterium; assembly: GCA_041568095.1. Classification (GTDB taxonomy): domain Bacteria; phylum Pseudomonadota; class Gammaproteobacteria; order Steroidobacterales; family Steroidobacteraceae; genus SCUD01. The sequence goes on from JBFGAO010000214.1 coordinate 803, forward strand.
TGGGCGGGCTCGGCGCACACTTCCCGCTGTGCCGTGACGAGCGCCGCGAGTTCTCGATCGAGGTCGACCCGCGCACCGCGGACGGCGAGTCCATCCGGCGCCTCGCCGCGATGGGCTTCAACCGGCTGAGCCTCGGCGTCCAGGACTTCGATCCCGGCGTGCAGCGGGCAGTCAACCGGCTGCAGCCGCAGGACGAGACGCTGGCAATGATCGGGCAGGCGCGCGACGCCGGTTTCCGCTCGGTCAGCGTCGACCTGATCTACGGCCTGCCGCGCCAGACGACGGACAGCTTCGCCCGTACGCTGGATGCGGTGATCGGCGCGCGCCCGGACCGGGTCGCGGTCTACGGCTACGCGCACATGCCGCGGCTGTTCAAGGCGCAGCGCCGGATCCGCGAGGCGGAGCTGCCCGACGCGGCGGGACGGCTCGCGCTGCTGGGCCTGTCGGTCGCGCGGATGACGGCCGCCGGCTACGTCTATATCGGCATGGACCACTTCGCGCTGCCGGGCGACGAGCTGGCCCGGGCGCTTGAGGACGGCAGCCTGCACCGCAACTTCCAGGGCTACTCGACGCGCGCCGACTGCGACCTCGTCGGGCTCGGCGTCACCTCGATCGGCAGCATCGGCGACTGCTATGCGCAGAATCGCAAGGCGCTGCCGGACTACTATGCGGCCGTCGACGCCGACCGGTTGCCGGTGCTCCGCGGCCTGTGGCTGACGGACGACGACCGGCGCCGCCGCGCAGTGATCCAGTCGATCATGTGCAGCACGCGCGTTGACTACGAGGAGTTCGGCGCGCGCTGGGGCGTCGACTTCCGCGACTGCTATGCCGGCGAACTGGCGGCGCTGCAGCCGCTCGCCGACGACGGGCTCGTCGAGCTCGGCCGCGACGGCTTCCGGCTGACGCCGGCCGGCCGGCTGCTGATGCGCCATGTCGCGATGTGCTTCGATGCGCACCTGGCTGCGCCGGACCTCGCGGCCGGCCGCTACTCGCGCGCCGTCTGAGCCCGCCGCTTGTACTTCCTGGCCTGGGGCCTGCACGTCGGCTGTGTCGTCGCGTCGGTCGCGCTGTTCGCGTTCCGCGGCGCGCTGATGCTGGCGCGCTCGCCGCTGCTGGACTCCCGGACGATGCGCGTGCTGCCGCACGCGATCGACACGCTGCTGCTGGCCGGCGCCGTCTGGCTGGCCGTGCTGCTGCGGCAGTACCCGTTCGTGCACGGCTGGCTCACCGCCAAGACGCTGGCGCTGGTTGCCTACGTCGTTCTCGGCAGCATCGCGCTGCGCCGCGGCCGCAGCCGGCGCCAGCGGGCGCTGGCGCTGGCCGGGGCGCTGTCGGCCGTGGCCTATATCGTGGCCGTCGCCGTGACGAAGGATCCGGCGCCCTGGCAGCCGCTGTTCAGTCCCCGGTGAGCAGCAGCAGCTGTGTGCCCTCGGGCGCAATCAGCATCGCGTTGTCGCCGCGCTTCAGCCCGGCCGGCAGCCGCCCCGCGACCGCGATGCCGCGGCTGGCCAGCGCCGCGATGCGCGCGGCCATGTCCGGGTCGGTGAACACCAGCGCCGGGCGGGACAGCGCCGGGGCGCGGACCAGCGAGACGTTCAGCGAGTCGCTGGTCATCGCGACATGCGGCCAGGGCTCCGTGCCTTCCTCGGCCGGCACGAAGCCGAGCGCCTCCCACCAGCGCACGGCCGCGGCGAGGTCCGCGACCGGCAGCGCGACCTCCTCGAACCAGCCCAGATCCGAGGTCTGCCCCGGCCCGCGCGCGACCGGCGAGAATGTGCGCGCCTCGACGAGCCGCAGCGCGTGGCCGTCCGGGTCGGCGAACTCGACGTGGTTGAACACATCGCCGCCCAGCGCGCGCGAGTCCGGCTCGACGCCGATGCGCTCGAGCTCGCCGATGTGCTGCAGCAGGCCCGGCAGCACGAAGGACAGCGTCGGCGACGGCAATTCCTGCCCGTGCAGGCCGATCGCGAGCCGACCGTCCGTGACGACCGCGTAGGGCCAGGGCCAGGACTCGCCGGCGACAGCCTGCGCGAAGCCGAGCTGCTCGTAGAATCCCAGCGACCCCAGCGGCTCGGGCGCATGGACACTGACCTCGAGGTGCCGGCCGAGCATCGCGCTAGCCCGCGGCGCCGAGCATGCGGGCACGCCCGGCCGCTGCGCCCCGTTCCGTCGCCTCCGCCGCGCGGTCCCGCGCGGGGTCGGCTTCCGGCCAGCCGCCGCAATGGCGCGCGATGAGCCCGGCGAGGCAGTC
>JBFGAO010000215.1:0-3038 GCA_041568095.1 Steroidobacteraceae bacterium
AAGCGACGACATCGGCGCCGCCCGCGCGCAGCGCCGCCGCCGTGGCCCGGCCGGACCGGCCCAGCCCCAGCACCGCGATGGTCTGCCCCTCATGTCCGCGAACCGGGATCATAATTCTCTCCGTGGAATGCGCCTCAGCGCAGCTTCAGCGTGGCCAGCCCGACCAGGACCAGCATGAACGAGATGATCCAGAAGCGGACGATGACCTTCGGCTCCGCCCAGCCCTTCAGTTCGTAGTGGTGGTGGATCGGCGCCATCCGGAAGATGCGCTTGCCGCGCAGCCGGAACGACGCGACCTGCAGCATCACCGAGACCGTCTCCATCACGAAGATTCCGCCCATGACCGCGAGCACGATCTCCTGCCGGACGATGACCGCGACGACGCCGAGCGCCGCGCCGAGCGCCAGCGCGCCGATGTCGCCCATGAACACCTGCGCCGGATAGGTGTTGAACCACAGGAAGCCGAGGCCGGCGCCGACGATCGTCGCGACGAAGATCAGCACTTCGCCGGCGCCGGGCACGTAAGGAATCTGCAGGTAGTTCGCGAACACGACGTTGCCGGTCGCATAGGCGAACACGCCGAGCGCACCGGCGACCATCACGCAGGGCATGATCGCGAGCCCGTCGAGGCCGTCGGTCAGGTTGACCGCGTTGCTCGAGCCGACGATCACGAAGTACGTGAACGCGACGAAGGCGACCGCGCCCATCGGCAGCGCGACGGTCTTGAAGAACGGCACGTACAGCGCGGTCTCGGAAGGCCCCTGCGCCGTCTGCCACAGCACCAGCGCGGCCGCGAGCCCGGCCGCCGACTGCCACAGGTACTTCCAGCGCGGCGCGAGCCCGCGCGGGTCGCGGACCACCAGCTTCAGGTAGTCGTCGTAGAAGCCGATCAGCCCGAAGGCCAGCGTGACGCCCAGCGTGATCCAGACGAAGCGGTTGCCGAGGTCGGCCCACAGCAGCGTGCCGGCCGCGATCGCGACCAGGATCAGCGCGCCGCCCATCGTCGGCGTGCCCATCTTGCCGATGTGCGTGTCGGGGCCGTCGGTCCGGACGACCTGGCCGATCTGCCGCTCGGCGAGCAGGCGGATCATCCACGGGCCGACCATCAGCGCGATCGTCAGCGCGGTCAGCGCGGCCAGGATCGCGCGCAGCGTCAGGTAGCTGAACACGCGGAAGCCGCCGTAGTACCCCGCCAGCCAGTCGAAGAGCTCGAGCAGCATCGCGTCCCCCTCAGCCTGCGTTGCCGGCCGCATCGACCGGCGCGAGCAGGCGCGCGACGACGCGCTCGAGCCGGTTGACCCGCGAACCCTTGATCAGCACCGTGACGCCCGGCCCGAGGCCGGCGGCAACCTCGTCGGCCAGTTCCGCGGCATCGGCGAACCAGCGGCCGCCGCGCGTGCCGAAGCTCGACACCGCATGGCGGGCCGGCGCGCCGAGCGCGTACAGCCGCGCGATGCCGGCGCGGCGCGCGTAGTCGCCGATGCCCGCATGGCAGCCGTCGGTCTGCGGGCCCAGCTCGGCCATCTCGCCGAGCACCAGCCAGTGCTCGCCGGGCAGCCCGCACAGCACGTCGATGCCGGCCCGCACCGAGCTCGGGTTGGCGTTGTAGGAGTCGTCGATCAGCCAGGAGCCGCCGAGGCCCGCCTTCAGCTGCAGCCGGCCGCCGACCGGGGTCGCGGCGGCGAGCCCGGCGACGATGCCGTCCGCGCCGATGCCGGCCGCGTGCGCCGCGGCAGCGGCCGCCAGCGCGTTCGAGACATTGTGGCGGCCGGCGAAGCCGATCCGGGCCGGCCGCGCCTCGCCATCCAGCAGCAGCTCGAACTCGGTCGCGAAGGCGCCCGCCTCGACCCGGCCGCGCAGCGCGCGCGCCCCTACGTCGACTTGCGCGTCGATGCCGAAGGAGACGATCCGCGACCCGACGGACTGTGCCCGCCACATGTCCGCGAAGGGGTCCTCGGCATTGATGACCGCGGTGCCGTCCGCGGGCAGCCCCGCGAACACCTCGCCCTCGGCCTGCGCGACGCCCTCCAGGTTGCCGAAGCCCTCCAGGTGCTCGTCGCCGGCGTTGGTGACGACCGCGATGTCCGGCCGCGCGATTCCGGTCAGCGCTGCGACCTCGCCCGGGTGGTTGGCGCCGAGCTCGATCACGGCGTGGCGGTGCCCCGGCGCGAGCCGCAGCAGCGTCAGCGGCACCCCGATGTGGTTGTTCAGGTTGCCGCGCGTCGCGAGCACGTCGCCGGCGGTCGCGAGGATCCGCGCCAGCATTTCCTTGGTCGTGGTCTTGCCGTTGCTGCCGGCGACCGCGACGACCGGGATGTCGAAGCGCGCACGCCAGGCCCCGGCCAGCGCGGCCAGCGCCGCGACCGTGTCCGCGACGACGACCTGCGGCAGTGACACGGGCAGCGGCCGCGCGACCAGCAGCGCGGCTGCGCCGCGTTCCGCGGCGGCCCTGGCGAAGTCGTGGCCGTCGTAGCGCTCGCCGCGGATCGCGATGAACAGCTGGCCCGCGGCCAGGGTGCGCGAATCGATCGACACGCCGTCCAGCGCCGGGTCGGCCCCTGCCAGCGAGCCGCCGGTCGCCTCCGCGACGAAGGACAGCCGCGCCTTCATGCCCGCGCCCCTGCGCGCCGGCGCAGCCAGTCGCGGTCGCTGAAGGGACGCCGTTCGGCGCCGACCTGCTGCGTGTCCTCGTGGCCCTTGCCCGCGACCAGCACGACGTCGCCGGGGCCGGCGGCCGCCAGCGCCGCGTCGATCGCGGCGCCGCGCTCGCGCTCGACCTGCGCCCGCGCCGGCTCGCGCATCCCTGCCAGGATCATCGCGACGATCCGGTCCGGGTCCTCGCCGCGCGGGTTGTCGTCGGTGACGAACACCTGGTCGGCGAGGCGCTCGGCGGCCGCACCCATCGGCGCGCGCTTGCCGGCATCCCGCTCGCCGCCGCAGCCGAACACGAGCAGCAGCCGGCCCGCGGCGTGCTCGCGCGCCGCTGCCAGCGCCTTGTCCAGCGCGTCGGGCGTGTGCGCGTAGTCGACGATCGCGAG
>JBFGAO010000216.1:0-3035 GCA_041568095.1 Steroidobacteraceae bacterium
CGACGTCGTGACTGCGGTGCTGGAGGCCGAGAAGGATGAGCGCGGCCAGACCTACGAAAAGACGCGGCTCGTGCTGATGATCATCGACCTTGACCGGCTGAAGCCGGTCAATGACGAGTTCGGCCACGAGGCCGGCGACAAGGTGCTGCAGCAGGTGGCGCAGATCGTCGCGAAGATGTGCCGCGGCTCCGACCACGTCAGCCGCTGGGGCGGTGACGAATTCGTCGTGCTGCTGAAGGACGCCGACCTGGCCGCGGCCTCGGCGCTCGCGGAGCGGATCCGCGAGAGCGTCGCGCGCCGGCTGTTCCCGGTCGGCGACGGCGAGGTCGCTCGCACCAGCTGCTCGATCGGCTTCGCGACCTTCCCGTTCATCGTCGACGCGCCGGGCAAGCTCGGCTGGGAACAGACGCTGGCGCTCGCCGATGCAGCGCTGTACCAGGCCAAGCGCCACCGCAACATGTGGGTCGGCTGGGCCGGCACCGTGAAGGCCGCGGACATCGAGGACCTGCTGCAGGCCATCGAGACCGACGCCGAGACGCTCGAGAAGGACGGCGTCATCCAGGTCCGCCGGCGCGCGATCGATGCCGAGGGCGACACCGTCGACCGGCTGCTGTCCCTCGGCACGCCGACGCGCGACCGGTGAGCCCGGAATCCCGCAGTTCCGCGACCGCCGACCTCGTGCTGCTGGTGCAGCGCGACGGGCGGATCGCGCGCCACCTGGGCGGCCGCGGGCCCCAGGGCATCACGACTGCCGCGCTGGAAGGGCGAGGCATCGAGGAACTGGTGGAGGGCGCCGACGCGGCCTCGCTGCGCCAGTGGTTGCGCAAGGCGCTGGCAACCCGCGGCGCCGTCGAGGGGACCATCGAGGCGGGCGGCCGGCATTACGAGGTCCGCTTCAGCGCCGAGGGACCGAACCGCGCGGTCTGCGTGCTGCGCGAGTGCGCGGCGGACGAGGACGACGAGCGCGAGTCGGCGCGGGCACCGGCCGCCGGCGCCTCGGACCGCCGCGGCTTCATCCATCGTTTCCAGCAGTCGGTCGCCGACGCGGCGCTGCGCGAGCAGTCGCTGGCTGTCGGCCTGGTATTCCTCGACGGCGTCGCCGACATCGGCGCGATGATCGACTACACGATCAGCGAGAAGGTCGTGACGGCCGCGCTGCAGCGGCTGCCGCAGCCACAGAAAGACGAGCTGCCGCCCGGTGCGGACTGGTACGTCGGGCAGCTCGGCGAGTCGCTGCTGGCCGTCGTGATCGAGGGCATGCCGGAGCGCGACAGCGTCCACGACGTCGCGACTAGGCTGGCGGCGTCGCTGGCCGAGCCTGTGACGATCGGCACGGCGCAGTTCACGCTGCGTCCGTCCACCGGCGTCGCGATGCTGGGCCAGGATGCGGGCCGCCCGCAGGCGCTGCTCGAGTGTGCGCGCGCTGCGATGATGGAGGCGCGCCGCGCGGCCTCGCCGGTCGTGCACTTCTACTCGGACACGCTGCACCTGCGGCCCATGGTCCGGCTCGACATCGAGCGCGAACTGCGGCTTGCTATCGCCGACGACGAATTGCAACTGCACTACCTGGGCCGTCACGAGCTCGAGGGCGGGCAATTGCGGGCGCTGCAGGCCTACCTGCGCTGGCCCACCCGGCTGCGCGGCGAGATCCCGCCGGCCCAGTTCCTGCCGATCGCGGAGAACACCGGGCTCGCGCTGCAGCTGTCGCAGTGGGCGCTCGGGCGGCTGGCCCGCGAATGGGCGGCGCTGCGCGCGGCGGCGGGCGACGGCGTGCGCATCAGCTTCGGCGCACTGCGCCACCACCTGGTCGGCGACGGGCTCGCCCAGGACCTGGAGTCGCTCGCGAAGGCGGGCAGCATCGATCCGGCGGCGCTCGAGATCCGGCTCGCCGAGACGACGCTGGCGGCGCTGCCGGACCCGGCGCGCACGCTGGGCCGGCTGCACGGGCTGGGTGCGCGCATCGTCGTCGACGAGCTGGGGCGCGGCGCCAGCGCGCTGCAGCGCCTTGCCGAGTTGCCCATCCATGCATTGCAGGTGGACCGGCGCTTCGTCGCCAGGCTCGACGCCGACCCGGCGGCCTCCAGCGTCTGCCGCGGCGTGGCCGGGCTTGCACAGGGCTGCGGCTGCCTGGCCTTCGCGCCGGGCGTCGACAGCGACCGGCTGCGCTCGCGGCTGGCCCAGGCGGGCTTCGGCCAGGGTCTCGGCGACCATTTCGGCAGCCTGCCGGCACTCGGCATCGCGGGATCCAAGCTGCGCCTGACCGGCTAGGCCTCCCGGCCACTTAACCGTCGCGTTATGTGCGGCGGTTCACAATTTTCCGGTGGATCTGTGACGTACTAGACAGCGCGGGGGATTGCGCTGTCGGGGTGCAATAGCCCCGCGGAAAGAGTTATTCCGCGAGGGACACGCAGATGAGCACCCGCAACGCCGTCGCCGCCGCGATCAGCCTGGTCGGACTGACCACGATCGTCGCGGCCAACCCCTGGGACACCAAGGCCGGTGCCAATCCCTGGGACACGCAGGAATCGCGCCCGGTGACCGACAAGGTCGTCGCGGCCGTCGAGCAGCCTGCGGCGAACTACATCGTCTGGTCGCCGTCGGTCAAGGCGGCCGGCGCCGTGACCGAAGCGGGCGGCGAAGTGCTGCGCGAGCTTGCGATCATCGACGGCGTCGCGGCGACGCTGACCGCCAGCCAGGCCGAGGCGCTGCGCGCCCGCGGGCTGAACCTGTTCAATGACGTCGAGGTGCAGACGGCGGCCAAGGGTGGCGGCAACGGTGGCGGCGGCAGCAGCGGCAGCAGCGGTGGCGGCAGCAGCGGCACGAATTCCATCAGTACCCCGACCTGGGGCGAACTGGACCCGGCGCACCGCTTGCTGACCGGCGCCGACCGGCTGCGCGCGATGGGCATCAACGGCAACGGCGTCACGGTCGCGATCGTCGACACCGGCCTGTACACGAGGGCGGGGGAGCGCAAGAACACCTGGAGCTACTGGAGCCAGTACCCGGTGCCGGTCGCGCATTTCGACGCGATCGCG
>JBFGAO010000217.1:0-3023 GCA_041568095.1 Steroidobacteraceae bacterium
CCACCACGAAGCCGCGGATCTTGCCGTCGAGCTTCGCCCAGACCACCGCCAGGTCGGCGATGGGGCTGTTGGTGATCCACATCTTCGCGCCGTTCAGCACCCAGTCGGAGCCGCGCCGCTTCGCGCGCGTCTTCATGTTGGCCGGGTCCGAGCCGCCGTGCGGCTCGGTCAGCCCGAAGCAACCGACCAGCTCGCCGGTCGCCATCCGCGGCAGGTACTGCTGCTTCTGCTCCTCGCTGCCGAAGGCGTGGATCGGATACATGCAGAGGCTGGACTGCACCGACACGAAGCTGCGGATGCCGGAGTCGCCGCGCTCCAGCTCCTGGCAGATCAGGCCGTAGGACACCGCGTTCATGCCGGCGCAGCCGTAGCCGTCGAGCGAGGAGCCGAGCAGGCCGAGGCCGGCCAGTTCCGGCACCAGCTCGCGCGGGAAGGTGTGCTCCTCGAAGTGCCGCTGGATCACCGGCAGCACGCGCCGGTCGACCAGCCGCGCGACCGACTCCTGCACCATGCGCTCCTCCTCCGAGAGCGAGGAGCGCAGGTCGTACAGGTCGAGCGGGTCGAGGGAACTGCCCTGCGACTTGCCCTTCGCGGCCAGGTCGGCGGCTGTCGCCATCGCCCGGTCTCCCGTCAGCCGGACTGCTGCATGCCGAGGCGCGCCATCAGGTCGCGGGCCATGCCCTCGACGTCGCGGGCCTTGGCGACCGCGGCCTCGAGGTTGCCGGCGCCCATCGCGCTGCCGGCCTCTTCCCAGGCGTTCTTCGTGCTGGCCAGCGCCGCGTTGGCCTCCTCGAGCAGCTGCTTGTCCATGCCCTGCGGCAGGCGGCGCATCTTGCCGAGCTCAGCGAGCCTCGACTCGATCGAGCCGACCATGCCGGGCAGGCTGCCGGACAGCCGCTCCCAGTCGGCGTTGAGCTCGGCTGCCAGCTGCTCCCTGGCGGTGGCCGCCTCGCTGGCGAGCTCGCCGGCACGGGCGGGTATGTCCTTGACGGTCGCGATCGCGTCCTTGTAGCGCTCCTCGTCGAAGGCGGCGCGCGCTTCGTCCAGCTGCGCCTTGACCTTCGCATACTTGTCCGGGACGTACTTCTGCGCGTCCTCGTAGACGGCGGCGAGCGCGTCCTCGGCGGACTTGATCGCCGCGGCGGCGGGATCCTTCTGCGAGCAGGCGGCGACCATCAGCGCCAGGCCGGCCGCAGCGAACAATCGGGTCATCGTTTTCATCTCGTATCCTCCTTCAATCCGTCGGCGGCCGTCAGGACGCCTGTATCCCCAGCGTCTCCATCACGCCGGCCATCGCGGTCTTCGCCTCGCGGGCGGCCATGACGGCGTCCTCGAGCTTGCCGGCATTGCCGGCCTCGGCGGCGCGGCCCCAGGCGGCCTTCGCGCCATCGAAGTCCGCAGCCGCGGCCTTGAAGGCGTCGCGGCTGACGCCGGCCGGCAGCTTGCCTCGGCCCATCTGGGCGATCTGCTGGTCCACCTTGCCGATCAGGCCGGGCATCGTGTTGACGAACTCGACCCACTCGGCCTCCATCTGCAGCTTGATATTCGCGCGCTCGATCGCCGCGTCGGCGACCGCCCTGCGCAGCGTGTCGGTCACCGCCGGCGCGTCGGCCACGACCTTGCGGTAGTCGCCGGCCTCGTAGCTTGCGCGCAGCGCCTCCACTCGCGCGCTGATCTCGGCGTGCCTCTCGGGCAGGTACTTCTCGACCTGCGGCCCGTTGCCTTCCATCGTCGTGTTGATCGCGGCCAGCGCCGCCTGTGCCGGTTCCTGCTGGCTGCCGCAGCCAGCCAGCGCTGCGGCGAGCAGCAGCGCGGTCATCACCGTTGCGATGCGCGAGGACGTCATCGTTGTGCCCCTTTCTGTCATGTTCTTGCTTGGCCAGCGACCGGCCCGGAACGCATAGCCTAGCTCCGAACGGGGTCGCGGCGGTAGGCGGTTTTCCGCAGCCCGCGGCGGGGCTTGCGATAATGGCGGCCGGCACGCCGCCGGAGGAAGCCGTGAAGATCCCCGAGATCCTGATGATCGAGACCGTGCACCAGCCGGGCAGCCTCGCCCGCGTGCTGCAGGTCATCGCCGATGCAGGCCTGCTGATTGACCACCTGCACGCGGTGCGCCGGGAGCAGGGCCGCACGCTGTGGGAGATCACCCTCGAGATGGACGAGGAGACCGACCGCGGCCTCTACGCCCGCATCGACGAGCTGCCGATCGCCCGCTTCGTCGGCAAGTCCGACCGCGTGTTCGACCGCCACAAGGGCGGCAAGATCCGGATGACGCCGTCGATCCCGATCAACACCCAGCAGGTGCTGCGCGACGTCTATACGCCCGGCGTCGCCCGGGTCTGCCTGGCGATCCGGCAGGACCCGGACAAGGCCTGGCAGTACACGAGCCTCGGCAACACCGTTGCCGTCATCACGAACGGCACCGCGGTGCTGGGCCTCGGCAACATCGGCGCACTGGCCGGGCTGCCGGTCATGGAGGGCAAGGCAGCGCTGTTCGCGTCGCTGGTGGACATCAACGCGGTGCCGATCCTGCTCGACGACACCGACCCGGCGCGCTGCGTCGAGCACATCGTCGCGGTCGCGGGTTCCTTCGGCGCGATCCAGATGGAGGACTTCGCCGCGCCGGAGTGCTTCGAGATCGAATCGGAATTGCGGCGCCGTCTGACGCGGCCGGTGCTGCACGACGACCAGCACGGCACGGCGGTCGTGACGCTGGCCGCCGCGTGCAACGCGGCGCGCCGCGTCGGGCGCCGGCTCGATGACTGCCTGATCGGGCAGGTCGGTCTCGGCGCGGCCGGCATCGGCATCGTGCGGCTGCTGATGTGCGACGGCGTGCGCCGCGTGCTGGGCGCCGACCGGAACCCGGCGGCGCTCGAGCGGTTGCGCGCGATGGGCGGCGAGGCGTCCACGCTCGAGGACATCATGGCGCGCTGCGACGTCGTGATCGCGACGACCGGCGTCCGCGGGCTGATCCGGCCCGAGATGGTCCGCAAGGGCCAGATCATCCTCGCGCTGTCGAACCC
>JBFGAO010000218.1:0-3014 GCA_041568095.1 Steroidobacteraceae bacterium
CTGCCAGTTCGCGAAGCCGACGAAAGCCGGCATGATCGCACCGAACACCATGATGAGCCCGTGCAGCGTGGTCATCTGGTTGAAGAAATCGGGATCAACGACCTGCAGGCCCGGCTGGAACAGCTCGGCGCGGATCACGAAGGCCATCAGGCCGCCGATGAAGAACATCACGAGCGAGAACACCAGGTACATCGTCCCGATGTCCTTGTGGTTCGTCGTCGTCAGCCAGCGGACGATGCCCTTCGGCGGCCCGTGGTCGTGGTCCGCGTGGCCCGCGGCGGCGTGCAGGTCTGCCATGTCCGTCACTCCGTCCCGGCGAGCGCGACTGCGGTCGCGGCTGCCTTCTGTTCCTCGAGCCAGGCCTCGAACTCGGCCGGCGGCTTCGCGACGACGACGATCGGCATGAAGCCGTGGTCGGCACCGCACAGCTCGGCGCACTGGCCGCGGTAGGTGCCCGGCTTGTCCGCGTCGACCGAGATCCACATCTCGTTGATGAAGCCGGGAATCGCGTCGCGCTTCATGCCGAAGTCCGGCACCCACCAGGCGTGGATCACGTCGTTCGCGGTCAGCAGCATCCGGATCTTCGTGCCGGTCGGCACGACCAGCGGCCGGTCGACCTCGAGCAGGTAGTTGGGCACGGTGGCCGGGTCGACTCCGGAGCCGCGCTGGCGCGCGATGTCGCTGTCACGGTCGAGGCGGCTGTAGAACGACACGCCGCTGCCCAGGTACTCGTACTGCCAGTACCACTGGTGGCCGGTGACCTTGATCGTCAGCCCGGAGCCGCTCGTGTCCTCGATGCGGATCAGCTTGTCCACGGACGGGATCGCCATGACGACCAGGATCAGCGCCGGCACCACCGTCCAGGCTGCCTCGAGCCGCGCGTTGTGCAGCATCGACGTGTCCGCGACCGCGCCCTTCGACTTCCGGAAGCGGACCATCGCCCAGATCATCGCGCCGAAGGTCAGCACCGCGATCCCGACGCAGATCCACAGCATCAGCATGTGCATGTCGTAGATCTCGCGCGACAGCACGCTGACGCCCTGCGGCATGTTCAGCAGCCCCCAGCCGGACTGCGCCAGCGCCGGCGCGGCGGGTAGCGCCAGCAGCGCGGCAGCCGGCAGCGTGATCGTCAGCTTCGACATGGACGACGGTGCTCCTCTGGTGATGGCCCGGGCGGCAGGGCGGCCCGTGCGGCACGGGCGCCACGGCTTGCGGTCGCGGGCTTGCGGGGCCCGCGCATCGTAAGGGACGAGGCTGCCAGCCGCAAGGCGGTTTCCCTTGCAATCCAAGCGGATGCGGGCACTTGCGGGCTCACCGCGGGCCCAGTGTCGACAGCTCTACCAGCGCCGCCGCGGCACCCTCGACCTCGGGCACCGCCATCCACGGGACGATGCCCAGGCAGGGCGCGGCGATGGCGGCCCGCAGCGTCGCGATGTTGGACTCGCGGCGGTCGAAGGCGGGGTCGATGCTGCAGCCGACCCAGCCGGCCAGCCGCAGCCGCCGCGCCGCGATCGCCTCGGCAGTCAGCAGCGCGTGGTTCAGGCAGCCGAGCCGCAGCCCGACGACGAGCACCAGCTCGAGGCCCAGCCGGGCCGGGATCTCGGCCATCGAGCGGCGCGCGTCGAGCGGCACCAGGAAGCCGCCGGCACCCTCGGCGAGCACGACCTCCGAGTCCTGCTGCAGCCGCCGGAACGCCGACGCGATCACGTCCATGTCGATGACGACGCTGGCTTCGGCCGCCGCCAGGTGCGGCGCGATCGCCGGCCCGAACAGCCAGGGATTGACGACGTGATAGGGGTGCGGGCGGCTCGACTCGGCCTGCAGCAGCAGCGCGTCGGTGTTGGCCGGCCCCTCCGGGCCGGCGACGGCGCCGGCCGCGACCGGCTTCATGCCGGCGACAACGCGGCCCGACTGGCGCAGCCTGCGCAGCAGCGCGGCCGTGACCAGCGTCTTGCCGACGCCGGTGTCGGTGCCGGTGACGAAGAAGTCGCGCCTCACGGCAGCCGCCCCCGGCGGCCGATCGACGCGACCGGCACCGCGAACGCGCCGTCACTGCGCCGGCCTGCGGCGCCGGCCGGCCCCCAGGCCTGGCCGTAGACGACCTCGTAGCCTGCGGGCAGCGAGCCGTCGCGGCGGAAGCCCTCGTAGGCCTGCTCGACCGCGCGCAGACGGCGGCGCCCGGTCAGCCCGCGCGGGCGCCCGGTCGTCGCGTTCTGTGCGCCGATCGCCTTCAGGTCGTGCATCAGCGCGCGCAGGTCGGGGTAAGTCAGCGTGTAGCGCTCGACGTCCATGACCGGCTCGACCAGGCCGGCGCGGACCAGCCCGTCGCCGATGTCGTGCATGTCCGCGAAGGGGCTCACGTGCGTGTAATCGTCGGCCTCGCCCCAGGCGGCGCGCAGCTCGGCCAGCGTGTCGGGCCCGAAGGTCGTGAACGACAGCAGCCCGCGCGGCTTCAGCACGCGGCGGAACTCGGCGAAGGCGGCGTCCAGGTCGTCGCACCACTGCAGCATCAGGTTCGAGAACAGGAGGTCGACGCTGGCCTCCGGCAGCGGCAGCCGCAGCGCGTCGGCGCAGACGCGCGCGAATCCGCCCCCGGGCGCCGCGACGCCGCCGGCGACCGCCAGCATGCCCGGCGACAGGTCCACGGCCAGCACCTGCGCCTGCGGCCAGCGCCGGCACAGCGCGGCCGCGGCCTGCCCCGTGCCGCAGCCGAGGTCGGCGACGACGGCGGGCTCGAAGGCGATCCAGTCGAGGCGCGCGAGCAGGCGTTCGCGCACGCGCGCCTGCAGCACGGCCGATGCGTCGTAGCCGGCGCTCGCGCGGTCGAAGGCGCGGCGCATCGCGGCGACGTCGATGTCGTGGCCGTCGCTGCTCACGCGGCCTCCAGGAATCCGGCCACCGCAGCGGCGCTGCGGGGCGCGTCGGACAGGAAGGGCGCATGCGCCGCACCCGGGATCTCGGCCAGCGTCGCTGCCGCCAGGCGGCGCGCCAGCCAGCGACTCGCGGCGGCCGGC
>JBFGAO010000219.1:0-3009 GCA_041568095.1 Steroidobacteraceae bacterium
AGGACTGGAACACGAATCCGACGTGGCGGGCGCGCGCCTCGGCGCGCCCGTCCTCGTCCAGCGCGGACAATTCGATGCCGTTCAGCCAGACCGACCCGGCGGTCGGCTCGTCAAGCCCGGCCAGCAGCGCGAGCAGCGTCGACTTGCCGGCGCCGGAGGGGCCGACGACGGCGAGCGACTCGCCGGCCGCGACCTCGAGGTCCACGTCGTCCAGGATGGTCAGCGTTCCGTCGGGGCTGCTAACCTGCTTGCGCAAACTTTTTGCCAGCAGCACGGTCTTCCTCTCCATGGTCCGGGTCCTGTCGCTCCTGCTGCTGATGGCCGTCGCGCCCGCCGCGCCCGCACCGCCGGTGTCGGCGGCGATGCCCGCCGAGCGCCAGGTGATCCTGGTGGTCGGGGACTCGCTGTCGGCCGGCTACGGGCTGCGCCCCGGCCAAGGCTGGGTGACCCTGCTGGAGCGGCGGCTGGAGCGCGAAGGTTACGGGCACCGCGTCGTCAATGCCAGCGTGACGGGCGAGACGACCGACGGCGGCCTGCTGCGGCTGGGCCGCGCGCTGGAGCGCCACCGGCCGGCCGTCGTGATCATCGAGCTGGGCGGCAACGACGGCCTGCGCGGACTGCCGGTGCCGCGGGTCCGGTCCAACCTCGAGCAGCTGATCCTGCAGAGCCGCGCCGCCGGCGCGCGCGTGCTGCTGGTCGGCATCCGCGTGCCGACCAATTACGGCCCGCGCTACGCCGAGTCCTTCCGCGCCGTGTTCCCGGATCTCGCGGCCCGGCACCAGGTCGCGCTGGTGCCCTTCCTGCTCGACGAGGTGGCGCTGCGCGAAGAGCTGTTCCAGGCGGACGGCATCCACCCGAACGCGCAGGCCCAGCCGCTGCTGCTCGCGGAATTGTGGCCGGCGCTCGCGCCGCTGCTCGCACGCTGAGGAGAGCCCGCATTGGCGGCCCCCGGGGCCGATGCTATAAACGGCCGGCGGCCGTCTCGATGAGTTCTTGCGGCGCAACAACAACCCTGGCGCCCCGCGGAGAGGGATCTTGGAAAAAATCTGGCTCAAGCACTACCCGCCGGGCGTCCCGGCCGAGATCGATCCGTCCGAGATCGGCACGCTGCAGCGGCTGATCGAGGACAGCTGCCGCGAGTACGCCGGGCTGACGGCCTTCTCGAACATGGGCCGCTCGCTGAGCTATGCCGAGGTCGACGAGCTGTCGCGGCGCTTCGGCGCCTGGCTGCAGCAGATGGCCGGGCTCAAGAAGGGCGACCGCATCGCGCTGATGATGCCGAACATCCTGCAGTACCCGATCGCTCTGTTCGGCGCACTGCGCGCCGGACTCACGGTCGTCAACACCAACCCGATGTACACCGCGCGCGAACTGGAGCACCAGCTCAAGGACTCCGGCGCATCGGTGATCCTGATTTTCGAGAACGCCTGCGCGACGCTGGAGCAGGTGATCGCGCGGACGCCGGTCCGGCGCGTGATCGTGACCGGCATCGGCGACCTGCTGGGCTTCCCGAAGGGCCCGCTGGTCAACTTCGTGCTGCGCCATGTCAGGAAGATGGTGCCGCTTTGGAAGCTGCCCGGCGCACAGCGTTTCACGGACGTGCTCGACGAGGGCGCCCGGCTCGCACTGGACCCGGTCGACGTGACGCCCGATGACGTCGCCTTCCTGCAGTACACGGGCGGCACGACCGGCGTCGCGAAGGGCGCGGTGCTGACACACCGCAACATGGCGGCCAACACGCTGCAGGTCGTCACGTTCATGCCGGAGTTGCGGAAGATAGACAACGCCGTCGTCGTGACCGCGCTGCCGCTGTACCACATCTTCGCGCTGACGACGAACTGCCTCGTGTTCACCTACGTCGGCGGGCATAACCTGCTGATCACGAACCCGCGCGACATGCCGGCCTTCGTCGCCGAGCTGAAGCGCGTGAAGTTCACGTTCATCACCGGCGTCAACACGCTGTTCAACGGCCTGCTGAACACGCCCGGCTTCGAGCAGGTCGACTTCGGCTCGCTGAAGGTCGCGCTCGGCGGCGGCATGGCCGTGCAGCGCGCGGTGTCCGAGCGCTGGAAGAAGCTGACCGGCCGGCACATCTGCCAGGGCTGGGGCCTGACCGAGAGCTCGCCGGTCGGCACCGCCAACCTGCCGGGCAACGACGAATTCACCGGCGCGATCGGCTTCCCGCTGCCGTCCACCGAGATCTCGATCCGCGACGACGGGGGCCAGACACTGCCCGTCGGCGAGGTCGGCGAGATCTGCCTGCGCGGCCCGCAGGTCATGCGCGGCTACTGGAACCGCCCCGACGAGACCGCCGAGGTCATGCTGACTGGCGGCTGGCTGCGCACTGGCGACATCGGCCGGATGGACGAGCGCGGCCTGACCTACATCGAGGACCGCAAGAAGGACATGATCCTGGTCTCCGGCTTCAACGTGTACCCGAACGAGATCGAGTCGGTCGTCGCGAAGATGCCGGAGGTGCTCGAAGTCGCCGCGGTCGCGCAGGACGACGAGAAGTCCGGCGAGGTCGTCGCACTGTTCGTCGTCCGCAAGGACCCGGCCCTGACCGCCGAGCAGGTCACCGCGTTCTGCCGCTCCGAATTGACCGGCTACAAGGTTCCGAAGGCCGTCTATTTCCGCGACGAACTGCCGAAGACCAACGTCGGCAAGATCCTGCGCCGCTCGCTGCGCGACGAGCTGAAGAAGGGCCGGCAGGCCGCCTGAGCCGGCGCGCTAGGCGGCGGCGGCTCCTTGCATCTGCCGTGACTCGACGATCCGGATGCCGGGTGCGTCGTCGCGAGCCGCCGCGACCAGCGTAGCCGCGACGTCGCGCGCCAGCACCGGCCGCCAGCGGCGCGGGAATGCCCAGCCGAAGCCCTTCGCCAGCTCCTCGCCCAGCCGCAGGTCCTCGCGCTCGCCCAGCAGCAGCGACGGCCGCGCGATCGTGACCGAGCGCCAGGGCATCGCAAGGATCGCCTGCTCCAGTTCGGCCTTGACGCGACTGTAGAAGAA
>JBFGAO010000220.1:0-3005 GCA_041568095.1 Steroidobacteraceae bacterium
CGAGCCGGCCGGCGAGCGCGGCGGCGCGCGCCTCGCAGCCGACCATGCCGCCCAGCACCCGGATCATCCGCAGGATGCCGGCGACGCTGCGATGGTTGAACAGGTGCACCTCGATGCCGGCCCGTGCGAGCTCGGCGGCGATGTCCGCCTGCAGGTCCGAGAAGCCGAGCACGAGGTCGGGCTCCAGCGCGACGATGCGGTCGATCTTCGCGCTCGTGAAGGCCGACACCTTCGGCTTGTCGCGGCGCGCCCGCGGCGGGCGCACCGTGAAGCCCGAGATGCCGACGATGCGGGCGTCCTCGCCCAGCAGGTACAGCGTCTCGGTCGTCTCCTCGGTCAGGCAGACGATGCGTTCTGGATATGGGGCATTCACCGGTGCGGTCCGTCCGCCGACAGCGTAGCAGGCGCGCCGATTGCGGGCCCTGTCCTGCTGTGCCACGCTGCCGCGGTGAACGTCGACCTCGACCCGCGCCGGCGCATCGAGCGGCTGCTGTTCGACCGCCAGCGCCCGCTGGCGCTGAAGCCGGCGGAGTGGCTGCTCGACCTGCTGCGCTTCCCTTACGCACTGGTGCGCGACCTGCTGGCCGGCGAGCTGAACCTGCGGGCGATGGGCCTCGTCTACACGACGCTGCTGTCGGTCGTGCCGCTGGCGGCGTTTGCATTCGCCGTGCTGAAGGGCCTCGGCGTGCACCGCGACCTCGAGCCGCTGGTGTTCGAGTTCCTGCGGCCGATCGGCGAGCAGGCCGGCGAGCTGACGGCGCAGATCATGGGCTTCGTCGACAACGTGCGCGGCGGCGTGCTCGGCTCGCTGGGCCTCGCACTGCTGCTGTACACCGTCGTCGCGACGATCCAGAAGCTCGAGGAGGCCTTCAACTTCGCCTGGCACGTCGAGCGCCCGCGCTCGGTCATGCGCCGCGTCAGCGAGTACCTGAGCCTGATGGTCGTCGGCCCGGTGTTCCTCGTCATCGCGCTCGGCCTGCTCGGCGCGGTCGGCGACCACCGCTTCATGCGCTGGCTCGTCAGCCATGAGCCGGTCGCGGCCGTGATCGGCTGGGTCGGCCACATCGGCCCCTACCTGTTCGTGACCGCGTTCTTCACCTTCCTGTACGTGTTCGTGCCGAACACGCGGGTGCGGATGCGCGCAGCGCTGGCCGGCGGCGTCGTCGCCGGCGTGCTGTGGGCGGCCAGCGGTGCCGTGTTCACGCAGATCGTCGCGGCGTCGACGCGGATGGTGGCCGTCTATGCGGGCTTCGCGATCTTCCTCGCCGCGCTGATCTGGGTCTACCTGAGCTGGCTGATCCTGCTGGCCGGCGCGCAGCTGTCATTCTACGTGCAGAACCCGCGCTACCTGCGCGCCGGCCAGGTCCCGGTCCGGCTGACCAGCCGGCTGCGCGAGCGCCTCGCGCTGACCGTGATGCTGCTGGTCGCGCGCGGCTTCGTGGCCGGCGGCCCTCCATGGCGCCTGCGCACGCTGTCCGAGCGCCTCGAGGTACCCGGCTCGGCGCTGACCTCGGTAGTCGACTCGCTGGAGAAGGCCGGGCTGGTCAAGACCACCGACGACGAGGACGTGCTGCCGGCGCGTGCGCTCGACACGATCGGCGTGCACGACATCCTGCAGGCGGTCCGCGACGAGCGGCAGTACGAGACCTGGCTGCTGTGGCGGGCGCGGACCGAGCCCGAGGCCGACGCGCTGGCCGACGCGGTCGAGTCCGCGATCCGCGAGCGCACGTCGGGCCTGACGCTGCGCGAGCTGGCCGCCCGCTGAGGCCTCAGTCGCCGGCGATCGTCATCTCGTCGACGAGCAGCGAGCCGCAATGGATCGCGCCGCGCCTGTCGACATCGTCGCCGACGCCGCGGATGCCGCGGTACATGTCGCGCAGGTTGCCGGCGACCGTGATCTCGTGGACGGGGCGCGACGGTTCGCCGTCCTCGACCCAGAACCCCGCGGCACCGCGCGAGTAGTCGCCGGTCACCGGGTTGACGCCCTGCCCCATCATCTCGGTGACGACGAGGCCGGTGCCGAGCCGGCCGAGCAGCTCCTGCGGCGTGAAGGTCTCGCAGCGCAACGCCAGGTTGCGGACGCCGCCCGCGTTGCCGGTCGTCTGCAGCCCCAGCTTGCGCGCCGAGTAGGCGTCCAGCACGTAGCCCTGCAGCACGCCGCCGACGACGAGGTCGCGGTCGCGGGTCGCGACGCCCTCGGCGTCGAACGGCGCCGAGCCGAGCGCGCCGGGCAGCCGCGGGCGCTCGACCAGCGACACCGCCGCCGGGAACAGCTGCTCGCCCGCCGCGCCCAGCAGGAAGCTGCTCTGCCGGTACTGCGCCGGGCCGCTGATCGCCGCGACGAACTGGCCGACCAGGCCGCGCGCGAGCTCCGGCACGAACAGCACCGGCGCGCGGCGCGTGCCGAGGCGGCCGGCACCGAGGCGCCGCAGCGCGCGGCGCGCGGCTTCGCGGCCCACGGACTCCGCATCCTCGAGGGCCCGCCAGTCGCGCGCGGCGGTGAACCAGTAGTCTCGCTGCATGTCGCCACCGGCCTGCCCGAGCACGACGCAGCTGACGCTGTGCGACGTGGACGCATAACCGCCGAGGAAGCCGTGGCTGTTGCCCAGCACGCGCAACTGCCGGTGGCTGGACACCGACGCGCCCTCGGAATTGCCGATGCGCTGGTCCGTCGCGAGCGCCGCGGCCTCGCAGCGCTTGGCGAGCTCGATCGCCGCCGGTGCGTCCAGCTGCCAGGGATGGAACAGGTCGAGGTCCGGCACCTCGGTCGCCATCAGTGCCGCATCCGGCAGGCCGGCGTGCGGGTCCTCGGCGGTAAAGCGCGCGATCGACAGCGCCTTCGCGACGGTCTGCTCGACGGCCGCCGGCGACAGGTCCGCGGTGCTGGCCGAGCCCTTGCGCCGGCCCAGGTAGACCGTCACGCCGAGGCTGCGGTCGCGATGGTACTCGAGGGTCTCGACCTCGCCGAGCCGTACTGTCACCGACAGCCCGGAGCCGACGCTGGC
>JBFGAO010000221.1:0-2999 GCA_041568095.1 Steroidobacteraceae bacterium
CAGCCGCGCCAAGGTGCGCGCCTGGTTCAAGCGCCAGGACGCCGGCCAGAACCGGCAGGCCGGGCGCGAGATGCTGGACCGGGAACTCGGCCGGCTGGGCCTGACGGTCGCGGACGAGCTGCCGGCGCTGCTCGAGGACTTCAGGATGCCGGATGCCGACGCGCTGCATCTCGCGCTCGGCGCCGGCGAACTGACGCTCGCGCAGGTGACCGGTGCGATCCAGCGCCGCAGCCGGCCGGAGCCGCGGGTGCGCGAACAGGCCGGGACAGCGGTGGCGGCGGCCCCGGCCGAGCGCGTCGAGGGGATCGGCGACCTGATGTCGAGCTTCGCGCGCTGCTGCAACCCGGTGCCGCCCGAGCCGATTACCGGCTACGTGACGGTCGGCCGCGGCGTGACGGTCCACCGCAGCAACTGCGGCAACCTTGCGCGGCTCGCGGCTCGCGCGCCGGAGCGGCTGCTGCAGGTCGGCTGGGGCGGCGCGGCGGGCGCCCGCTTCCCGGTCGAGATCGCGGTCCATGCGATGGACCGCCAGGGGCTGGTCCGCGACGTCAGCCAGCTGCTCGCGGACGAGCGCGTCAGCATCGAACGGATGCAGACGCGGACCGACGCGGCCGAGGGCACGGCCGACATCTCGGTGCGGATCTCGGTCTCGGGCCTCGAGGAGCTGTCGCGGCTGCTCGCGCGCATCGGCGCGCTGCCGAGCGTCGTGTCCGCCCGGCGCCGCGTCTGAGGCCGCTCAGCGGTTCGGGAAGTCGATCGCCCGCTTGTCGGCCGCCAGCGCTGCCTCGTGCAGCGCCTCGGACAGCGTCGGGTGGGCGTGGATCGTCCGCTGCAGGTCCTCGCTGCTGGCCGAGTACTCCATCGCGAGCACCGCCTCGGCGATCAGCTCGCCGGCCATCGGGCCGATCACGTGCACGCCGAGGATCTCGTCGCTGTCGGCATCGGCGATCAGCTTGCAGAAGCCGGCCGGCGCCTCCATCGCGCGTGCGCGGCCGCTGGCCGCGAACGGGAAGGATCCGGTCTTGTACTTGCGGCCGGCGGACTTGACCTGCTCCTCGGTCTGGCCCACCCAGGCGATCTCCGGCGCCGTGTAGATCACCGACGGGATCGTCCGGTAGTTGACCTCGCCGTACAGGCCGGCGATCCGGTCCGCGACCGCGACGCCCTCCTCCTTGCCCTTGTGCGCCAGCATCGGGCCGCGCACGCAGTCGCCGACCGCCCAGACATTCTCGGCGCCGGTGCGGCAGTGCTCGTCGACCTCGATGAAGCCGCGCTTGTCCAGCGCGACGCCGCTGCCGTCGCCGAGCAGCTCCTTCGTGAACGGGCGGCGGCCGATCGCGACGACGACCCGGTCCACGACCAGCTCCTGTTCGCCCTTCGCGTCGCTGTAGGCCAGGCGCACGCCGTCCTTGCCGGCCTTCGCAGCGGTCACCTTGGCGCCGAGGCGGATGTCGAGACCCAGCTTCCTGAAGTGCTTCGCGGCCTCCTTCGCAAGCTGCCCGTCGGCGACCGGCAGGAAGTCCGGCAGGGCCTCGAGCACGACGGTCTCGGCGCCGAGCCGGCGCCACACGCTGCCGAGTTCCAGGCCGATCACGCCGGCGCCGATCACGCACAGGCGCTTCGGCACCTCGCTGAAGTCGAGCGCGCCCCAGGAATCGACGATGCGCTCGCCGTCGAAGTCGACGCCGGGCAGCGGCATCGGCTCGGAGCCGGAGGCCAGAACGACGTGCTTCGCCTGCAGCAGCTGCTTCTTGCCGTCGTGGCCCGTGAACTCGACCTTGCGGCCGGCCAGCAGCCGGCCATGGCCCTGCAGCGGCGTGACGCCGGCGGCCTTGAACAGCGCGAGGATGCCCTGCGTGCTCTGCCTGACGATCGTCGCCTTGCGCTTCTGCATGGCCGCGACGTCGAAGCCGACCTTGCCGGTCTCGATGCCGTGGGCGGCGAACTCGTGCAGCGCGCGGTGGTAGAGCTCGGAGGACTCCAGCAGCGCCTTGGACGGGATGCAGCCCGCGTTCAGGCAGGTGCCGCCGAAGGCCGCGCTGCCGTCGCGGTTCTTCCACTCGTCGATGCAGGCGACCGAGAGCTTGTTCTGGCCCGCGCGTATCGCGGCCGGGTAGCCGGCGGGGCCGCCGCCGATGACGATCACGTCGAAACTGTCAGCCATGTCTTGCCTGTCCTCAGATCTGCAGCAGCAGCCGCGCCGGGTCCTCGAGCGCGTCCTTGACGGCGACCAGGAACTGGACGGCCTCGCGTCCGTCGATGATCCGATGGTCGTAGGTCAGCGCCAGGTACATCATCGGCCGGACCTCGACCTTGCCGTCCACGGCGACCGGCCGCTGCTGGATCCGGTGCATGCCGAGTATCGCGCTCTGCGGCGGGTTGACGATCGGCGTGGACAGCATCGAGCCGAACACGCCGCCATTGGTGATCGAGAAGGTGCCGCCGGTCAGCTCCTCGATCGTGATCGAGCCGTCGCGGGCGCGGTCCGCGAAGCCCCCGATCGCCTTCTCGATCTCGGCGAAGCCGAGCGCGTCGGCGTCGCGCAGCACCGGCACGACCAGGCCGCGGTCCGTCGACACGGCGACACCGATGTCGTAGTACTCGTGGTAGACGATGTCATTGCCCTCGACCGAGGCGTTGACAACCGGGAAGCGGCGCAGCGCCTCGATGCAGGCCTTCACGAAGAAGGACATGTAGCCGAGCCGGACGCCGTGCCGCTCCTCGAAGACGTCGCGGTGCCGCTTGCGCAGCTCGCCGACCGCCTGCAGGTCCACCTCGTTGAAGGTCGTCAGCAGCGCCTGCGTGGCCTGGGCCTCGACCAGTCGCTGGGCGATGCGGGCCCGCAGCCGCGTCATCGGCACGCGCTGCGTTGCGCGCCGGCCCGCGGGCCGTGCCGCCTGCAGGTGCTGCGCGACGTCGCCCTTCGTGATCCGGCCGTCGCGGCCACTGCCGGCGATCTCCTCCGCCTCCAGCTGGTGTTCCTCGACGAGGCGCCGCGC
>JBFGAO010000222.1:0-2967 GCA_041568095.1 Steroidobacteraceae bacterium
CTGATCACGTCGGTGCTGGAGGCCGGCGTCGCGGGGCAGGGCAACGTCTACGCCGCGCTCGCCACGACCTGGCGCTTCCTCGGCCTGCGCGAGCCGGACTCGGCCGCGCACGCGCTGGGCAAGCTGCTGAAGTACCTCGGACCCGACAATGTGCTGTGGGGCACCGACTCGATCTGGTACGGCTCGCCGCAGGACCAGATCCAGGCCTTCCGGACATTCCAGATCGCGGAGGAACTGCGCGAGCGCCACGGCTACCCGGAGATCACGGCCGAGATCCGCCGCAAGGTCTTCGGGCTCAACGGCGCGCGCGTCTACGGGTTGTCGGCCGAGGAAGTGCAGCGGCAGACCGTCGCCGACGCCGTCGCGCGGCGGCGCGCCGAGTACCTCGAGCAGCCGGATCCGTCGTTCCGGACGCACGGGCCGAAGACGCGCCGCGAGTTCCTCGGGCTGCTGCGCGCCAACGGCGGGCAGCGCGCCTGAGCGCGGCTCAGCCGGCCGGCAGGTACTCGTAGCTGGCGCCGACGCCGAGCGGGATGCCGAGCGCCCAGAAGCCGATCAGGAACAGCGTCCACAGCACGAGCAGCGCGACCGAGTAGGGCAGCATCATCGCGACCAGCGTGCCGATGCCGCAGCCCTGCACGTACTTCCGGCAGAACACGACGATCAGCGGGAAGTAGGGCAACAGCGGCGTGATGATGTTGGTCGTCGAGTCGCCGACCCGGTAGGCGGCCTGCGTCAGGTCCGGTGACACGCCGAGCTGCATCAGCATCGGCACCATGATCGCGCCTATCAGCGCCCATTTCGCGGAGGCCGAGCCGACCAGCAGGTTGACCCCGCCGGACAGCAGCACGATGCCCATCAGCGTCATCGCCATCGGCAGCCCGAGCGCCTGAAGCGCGTTCGCGCCCTTGATCGCGAGCAGCGCGCCGAGCCCGCTCTGGCCGAAGGCATAGATGAACTGCGCGCAGAAGAAGGCCATTACGACGTAGTAGCCCATGCCGCTCATCGCCTTGCTCATGCCCTCGACGATGTCGCGGTGCGAGCGCGCGCTGCCGGAGACGTAGCCGAACACGACGCCCGGGATCACGAAGAACACGAAGATCAGCGGCACGATGGACTGCATCAGCGGCGCCGCGGAGACGGCCAGCTCGCCGCCGGGCGTGCGCCACGCGGAACCGGACGGCAGCACGCTGGCGACCAGCAGCGCCAGCGTCAGCAGCATCGAGATGCCGGCCCAGCGCAGCCCGCGCAGCTGTTCCGCGCTCAGCACTTCCATCTTCGGCAGCGAGTCGCGGTCGGCGTCGACCGCCGTGCGGCGTAGCCGCGGCTCGACGATGCGGTCGGTCAGGAACCAGCCGACCGTGACGACCAGCAGCGTGGACGCCGTCGTGAAGTAGAAGTTGTTCAGCGGGTTCACGACCACCGACGGGTCGGTCAGGTGCGCGGCGGCCTGGGTCAGGCCTGCGAGCAGCGGGTCGAGGCTGGACGGCACGAAGGTCGCCGAGAACCCGCCCGACACGCCGGCGAAGGCGGCCGCGATGCCGGCCAGCGGGTGACGGCCCGCCGCGTAGAAGATCACGCCGCCGAGCGGTATCACCAGCACGTAGCCGGCGTCGACGGCAACGTGGCTCAGCACGCCAACGGCGATCACGACGGGGGTCAGCAGCGCCTTCGGAGTCACGGCGAGGATGCGCCGCAGCGCCGCACTGATGAAGCCGGTGTGCTCGGCGACGCCGAGCCCGAGCATCGCGACCAGCACGACGCCGAGCGGCGGGAAGTTCACGAAGGTCCTGACCATGTCGGCCATGAAGGTCGTCAGCGAGCGCCCTTCGAGCAGGCTCCTGACCCGGATCGGGTCGCCGCTGCGCGGGTCGATCTCGGTGAACAGGACGCCGGACAGCAGCCAGGACACGACCCAGACGGCGACCATCAGGATCAGGAACAGCGCGGCCGGGTCGGGCAGCCGGTTGCCGGCGCGCTCGATCAGGTCCAGCGAGCGGGAGACAAAGCCACGGCGGGCCGCGGAATCTGCGGTGTTGCTCAAGTTCAATCCTCGGTCAGCTGCCTGGCAGCCGGTAGTCGGCGAACTGCCTGCGCAGTTCGAGCTTGGAGATCTTGCCGGTCGCGGTCAGCGGGATGCTTTCGACGAACACGACGTCGTCCGGGATCCACCACTTCGCGATGCGGCCCTGCAGCCATTCCAGCAGTTGCTCGCGGGTCGGGCTGTCGCCGGGTTTCGGCACGACGATCAGCAATGGCCGCTCGTCCCACTTCGGGTGCCGGACGCCGATCACGGCGGCCTGCTGGACCGACGGGTGGCTGGACGCGACGTTCTCGAGGTCGATGGAGCTGATCCACTCGCCGCCGGACTTGATCACGTCCTTCGCGCGGTCGGTGATCTGCATCAGCCCGCCGGGCCCGATCGTCGCGACATCGCCGGTCGCGAACCAGCCGTCGGCGTCGTGCGCGGCGCTGGGCTCGCCGAGCCTGTAATAGTCGCCGCAGACCCAGGGGCCGCGGACCTTCAGGATCCCGGATGAGCGGCCGTCCCAGGGCAGCTCGCTGCCGGCGTCGTCGACGATCTTCATCTCGACGCCGAAGGCGGGCCGGCCCTGCTTGATGCGCAACGCGTCCTGCTCGGCCGGTGCCAGGTCCTCGTAGCCCGGCGGCTTCGAATTGGTCGTGCCGAGCGGGCTCATCTCGGTCATGCCCCAGGCGTGGATCGTCCAGGCGCCGTGCCGGTCGCGGAATTCGTCCATGACCGCGAGCGGGCAGGCCGAGCCGCCGACCAGCACCCGCTCCAGCGACTCCATGATCGTGCCGGTCCGGCGCGCCTCGGCCAGCAGCAGCTGCCAGACGGTCGGCACGCCGGCGGCCAGCGTCACGCGCTCTTCCTGCACCAGCGACAGCAGCGTCGGGCCGTCGCCCATCTTTGGCCCCGGGAACACGAGCCGCGCGCCGACCATC
>JBFGAO010000223.1:0-2952 GCA_041568095.1 Steroidobacteraceae bacterium
ATGCTGCTGACGCTGTCGGGCGAGCTCGGCAGCGGCAAGACGACGCTGGCGCGCGCGCTGCTGCGGGCGCTGGGCGTCGAAGGCCCGGTGCGCAGCCCGACCTTCACGCTGGTCGAGCCCTACGACACGCGGGCGGGTCGCGTGCACCACATCGACCTGTACCGGCTGGAGGGCGGCGGGCCGGACATCGACGCGCTCGGCTACCGCGACTATCGCGCGATGCCGGGCCTCGTGATGGTTGAATGGCCGGACCGTGCCGGGACGGCCCTCGGCGTCGCCGACCTGGCGATCCGCCTCGACCATGCAGACGGCGGGCGGACTCTGAGGGCCGTGGCCGGCTCCGAAGCCGGCGAGGGCTGGCTCGCCCGCTGGGAGGCCGCGGCGCGCGCATCGTCCGATACTTCAGATTAGATGCGTATCTGGCTGAAATACTTGAACTATTGATCCAGTGCCCGTAGAGTAGCGGCACTTCTTACCACGCGAGTCGAAATGCGACCCCTGCGCTGGATCAGCCTGTGGATCCTTCTGGTCGCACCGGCAGCGGCGGCGGCCTCGTCCGAATTGCAGGACATCCGCCTGTGGGCCGGCCCCGAATCGACCCGCATCGTGCTGGACCTCAGCGCGCCGTCCCGCTACACGCTGTTCACGCTGTCCGATCCCGAGCGGGTCGTCATCGACCTCGAGCGCACTCATGCCGACCTCACGAAGCTCGGCACGACGGTGGTCGGCGGCGCGGTCACCGCGGTCCGGATCGGTGACCGCGGCGGCGGCACGCTGCGGATCGTGCTGGACCTCGGCGCCAAGGTGACGCCGAAGCATTTCGAGACGCCGCCGAACGAGACCTACGGCCACCGGCTGGTTGTCGACCTGGGACTCGCGAACCTGCCGCCGAAGCCGGCCAGGGTCGTGACGGCACCGTCCGGCGCCCGTGACCTGGTGATCGCGATCGACGCCGGGCACGGCGGCGAGGACCCGGGCGCGATCGGCAAGGCCGGCACGCGCGAGAAGGACATCACGCTCGCGGTCGCGCGGCGCCTCGCGGACCGGATCAACGCCGAGCCCGGAATGCGCGCGGTGCTGACCCGCAACGGCGACTACTTCGTCAAGTTCCGCGACCGGACCCGCCGCGCTCGCGAGAACCAGGCGGACATGTTCATCTCGATCCACGCCGACGCGTTCACGAACCGCGCGGTGCGCGGCTCGTCCGTCTACGTGCTGTCCAAGGGCCGCGCGAGCAACGAGGCGGCGCGGATCCTCGCCGACCGCGAGAATGCGGCCGACCTGATCGGCGGCGTGTCGCTGGACGACAAGGACAACGTGCTGGCCTCGGTGCTGCTCGACCTGTCGCAGAACGCCGCGATCAGCGCGAGCCGCGACGCGGCTGCCTACGTGCTGACGGAACTGGACCAGGTCGGCCAATTGAAGAAGAGCGAGGTGCAGCATGCCAGCCTGGTCGTGCTGACCTCGCCGGACGTGCCGTCGATGCTGGTCGAGACCGCCTACATTTCGAACCCGGACGAGGAACGGCGCCTGCGCGATCCCGGCCACCAGCAGCGCCTGGCCGAGGCGATCCACAAGGGCGTGCGCCGCTACTTCTACGACAACCCGCCGGCCGGCACGCGCGTCGCGATGCTCGCAGCCCGCGAGCGCGGCCAGCCGCTGCGCCACGTCGTCGCGCAGGGCGAGACGATCGGCGACGTCGCGGGCCGCTACGCCGTCAGCGCCGACGCGCTGCGGCGCCAGAACGGAATCAACGGCGAGCGGCTGGCGACCGGCACCGTGCTCGTGATCCCGACCGGCACCTGAGGGCGGCGCCGGGCGGCTGCTAGACTGGCGTCCCGCCGCCGGACGCCCCGATGCCGATCCAGATCCTTCCCGACGTGCTCGTCGACCAGATCGCCGCCGGCGAGGTGATCGAGCGCCCGGCTTCCGTCGTCAAGGAGCTGGTCGAGAATGCGCTGGACGCCGGCGCGCGCCAGGTCTGGATCGACGTCGAACGCGGCGGCACGCAGCTGCTGCGCGTGCGTGACGACGGCGCCGGCATCGGCGCAGACGAGCTGCCGCTGGCGCTGGCGCGGCATGCGACCAGCAAGATTGCGTCGATGGACGACCTCGAGCGGGTCCGCACGATGGGCTTCCGCGGCGAGGCGCTGCCGTCGATCGCCTCGGTTGCGCGGCTCAGGATCGCGTCGCGGCAGGCCAATGCCGGCAGCGGCACGGAGCTGGAGGCCGTCGACGGCCGGGTCGGCGAGCCGCGCCCTGCCGCGCATCCGCCCGGCACGACGGTCGAAGTCCGCGAACTTTTCCACCGCGTGCCGGCGCGCCGGCGCTTCCTGCGCAGCGAGGCCACCGAATTCCAGCACCTGCTGCGCACCGTGACGCGCCTCGCGCTGTCGCGCTTCGACGTCGGCTTCACGCTCGCGCACAACCGCCGCGAACTGTTCGCGCTGCCGGCCGCGGCGGATCGCCGCGCGCAGGAGGAGCGCATCGCGCGCCTCGTCGCGCCGGAGTTCGCCGCGCAGTCGCTGTACGTCGAGCACGAGCGCGCGGGCCTGCGGCTGACAGGGTGGCTGGGCCTGCCGGCGCAGTCGCGCGCGCAACCCGACCGCCAGTTCCTGTTCGTCAACGGCCGCATGCTGCGCGACCGGTTGCTCGGGAGCGCGGTGCGGCTCGGTTACCAGGACGTGCTGTACGGCGGCCGCCACCCGGCCTGCCTGCTGTACCTCGAGCTCGACCCTGCGCAAGTGGACGTCAACGCGCACCCGCAGAAGCTCGAAGTGCGTTTCCGCGACGGGCGCAGCGTGCACGACTTCCTGTTCCGGACCATCGAGCAGGCGCTGGCCGAGACGCGCCCGCGGGTTGGCGCGGCCGGTGCGACCTCGGCTGCCGGGCTGTGGACCGACCTCGCGGCCACGGCACGGGGCCTGCCGCTGGCAGCGCCGGCCACCGCCG
>JBFGAO010000224.1:0-2937 GCA_041568095.1 Steroidobacteraceae bacterium
GCGCATCCGGTCGCGCGCGCGCTGCTGGCCGCCTTCGGTGGCGGCATCGCAGCGCCGTCGGCGAATCGCTACGGCAGGATCAGCCCGACCCGCGCGGCGCACGTGCGCGAGGAATTCGAGGACGACGTCCCGCTGGTGCTGGAGGGCGGCGACTGCGAGGTCGGCCTGGAATCGACCATCGTCGCCTGCCTGGGTGGGCGGCCGCTGCTGCTGCGCCCGGGCAGCATCACCCGCGCGCAGCTCGAGGACGTCGTCGGCCCGCTGCAGCAGCCGGGGCCGGGCGCGCCGCGCGCGCCGGGCGGCGACCGCAGCCATTACGCGCCGCGAACGCCGCTGGAACTGGTGGAAGCGGCCGGCCTGCCGGCCAGGCTTGCGGAGCTCGCGGCGCAGGGCGTGGGCGTCGCGGTGCTGGCGCGCAGCGTCGGGCGCGACGCTGCCGCGCTGCGCTGGCGGCAGCTGGGCCCGGGCGCAGCGGCCTACGGGCGGGGACTGTATGCGGCGCTGCGCGACCTCGACCGGGCCGGCGCCGCGCGCATCCTGATCGAGTCGCCGCCCCCCGGCGACGACTGGGCCGCGGTTGCGGACCGGCTGGCGCGCGCCGCCGCGCGCTGAGCGGCCTCAGCGGACCCGGACCGCGTCCGTCAGCAGAGCGTTGACGCTGCCGACCTTCGCGGCGTCCAGCGTGCCGGCCGCCAGTTCGAGGCGCAGCACGTTCAGCAGGTAGTCGTAGCGGCTGCGCGCGTAGTTGGTCTGGGCCTCGAACAGCCGCCGGCGCGCGTCCAGCACGTCGACCGAGGTGCGGGTGCCGACCTCGTAGCCGGCCTCGGTGGCCTGCAGCGCGGTGCTCGCCGACTCGACCGCCTGCTTCAGCGACTGCACGCGCGCGGCCTCGGAGCTGACGCCGAGGAAGGCGTCGCGGGTCTCGCGCTCGGTCTCGCGCGCGGTGCGCTCGAGCCGCTCGCGCGCGGCGCGGTGCCGGTACTCGGCCTGGCGGACCCGCGACGAGGTCGCGCCGCCGGAGAAGATCGGCACCGTGACCTGCAGGCTCACGGTCGTGTCCGCGGAATCGGAATTGTTCGGGCCGCGGAAGCCGCCGCTGGTGAAGTCGGAGTCGAACTCGAAGCCCGAGCGCGTCACGACCAGGTCCAGCGACGGGAAGTGGCCGCCCTGCTCGGCCCGGATGGTCTGGCGCGTCACGTCGGCGGCGAGGCGGCTCGAGACGAGGCGCAGGTTCTGCTCCATCGCGCGGCGCACCCATTCGTCGGGGTTGGCGGGGCTCGGCGTCGCGAGCGGCATCGCCGCGCCGGGCCGCGACAGCTGCTCGTAGGTCTCGCCGGTCAGCTCGCGCAACTGCTCCTGCGTGTTCGCGAGCGTGCGCTTGGCCTGGATCAGCGCGGCGCTGGCCGAGTCGAAGGCCGCCTTGGCCTCCTGCACGTCGGTGACGGCGATCAGGCCGACCTCGAAGCGCTTCTCCGACTGCTCGAGCTGGCGCGCGATCGCGTCGTAGCTGGCCTGGGCGGCCTCCAGCGTGTCCTGCGCGGCCAGCACGTTGAAGTAGGCCTGCGCCGCGCGCAGGATCAGGTCCTGCTGCGCGAAGCCGTAGTCGGCCTCGGCCTGCGCGACCTGCGCATCAGCCTGCTTCAGCGCGACCCAGTTCTCCCACCGGAACACGTTCTGGCGCAGCGTCAGGTCCCAGCTCTTGCGCGTCGCGTCGCTGGAACTGTCGATGGACACGATCGTGATGCCGCCCGGCGCGCTCTGGAAGAAGGTGCGCGAGCCGTCCGACTCGGTGTCGTCGTAGCTGCCCCGCGCCGACAGCTGTGGCAGCAGCGTGGCCAGCGCCTGCGGCCGGGTCTCGCGGGCGGCGAGGCGGTTGGCCTCGGCCTCGCGGATCTGCGGGTCGTTCTGCAGCGCGCGCTGGTAGACGGCGGCGAGGTCGGCCGCCTGGGCAGGCGCCAGCGGCGCCAGGCACAGCGCGACCAGGACCGGGCGGAGCAGGGCAGGGGAATTCATATGCTTCTGTTCCTTGTGGCAGTCGCGAGGATCAGGATATCTACTGTTGTAGAAGTGTATATCACCAACTGACCCATCGCAAGGCGGTCACTCGACGAGAAATCAATAACTTGGGATGGTCGGGTCGATGTCCCGGGACCAGCGCAGGATGCCGCCGCTGAGGTTCGCGACCCGTTCGTAGCCATGCTCGCTCAGGAAATTCGCGACCTGCAAGCTGCGTGCGCCGGAACGGCAGTAGACAACGACGGGCCGCTGCGGGTCCAGTTCGCCGAGACGCGCGGGCACCTGGGCCATCGGGATCCAGAGGTCCTGGGGCAGCGTCGCGATATCGCGTTCCCAGGCCTCGCGCACGTCCAGCAGCTGCGGCTGCTCGCCGGCTGCCCGCCGGTCGCAGAAGTCCCGCGGGCTCAGTTCCTCGACCGCCATGTCAGAAGCGGAAGCGGGGCGCGGGTGCAGCGTTCAGCAGCGGGTCGATGCAGGTCTCGAACAGCGACTCGGTCAGCCAGGCGTCCTCGGCGGTGCGCGTCACCAGCCGGGCTTCCATGATCGGGCCGCTGCCGACGACGACGAACAGCCGTCCGCCGACCTCCAGCAGGCGCTCGAAGCGCGGATCCGGCACCGGCAGCGAGCCGGTCAGCGCAATGACCCGGTAGGCGCCTTCGGCCCGCCAGGTCATCGCATCGGCGACCTCGGAGCGGACGCCAGTCACACCGGCCTCGCCAAGGTTCTGCCGGGCGGCTGCCGCCAGCGCGGGCTGGATCTCCAGCGTGTCGGCGCTACCGGCCAGGCCCGCCAGGCAGGCGGCAAAGAAGCCGCTGCCGGTGCCGACTTCCAGCGTGCGCTCGCCGCGCCCGGGCGCCAGCGCCTGCAGGATGCGGCCCTCGAGCCGCGGCGTCAGCATGTGCTGGCCGTGGCCGAGCGGAA
>JBFGAO010000225.1:0-2932 GCA_041568095.1 Steroidobacteraceae bacterium
CGACTCGGCCGTGAACCGGATCCGCTTCGGCGGCTACGACTTCCCGGCGACGGCCAGCTGGCCGCTGCTGTCGCGGGTCGCGGCGGCGGCGGATGCGCAGGGACTGCGCGCGCACGTGGGCCGCGTGTTCACGAGCGACTTTTTCTATCACCCGGACCCGGAGCTGAGGCAATTGCTGGGCCGCTTCGGCATCCTCGCGCTCGACATGGAGACGGCCGGCCTCTACGGCACGGCGGCGGAACTGGGCGCCGAGGCGCTCGCGGTGATGACCGTCAGCGACCATGTCGGCCGCGGCGAGCACATGAGCCCCGACGAGCGCGAGACCGGCGTCGACGGCATGGT
The DNA here is from genome assembly GCA_041568095.1 of Steroidobacteraceae bacterium. GTDB lineage: Bacteria > Pseudomonadota > Gammaproteobacteria > Steroidobacterales > Steroidobacteraceae > SCUD01. The sequence continues at coordinate 343 of JBFGAO010000225.1, forward strand.
CCGGCTGGTGCTGGACGCGCTCGCTCAGGCCAGCGTGTGATAGACCTTCTGGACGTCGTCGTCCTGTTCCAGCCTGTCGATCAGTTCCAGCGCCTCGCGGGCCTGCTCCTCGGGCAGCTCGACGGGCGTGATGCAGACGTATTCCTGCTCGGCTGACTTCGGCTCGATGCCGCGCTCCTCGAGGCGCTTCTGCAGCTGGCCGAAATCCTCGAACAGGCAGCGCACGACCAGTTGCGGCTCGCCCTGCTCGCCGCTGCTCTCGCCCATCTCCTCGAGGCCGTGGTCGATCAGGTCGAGTTCCAGCTCGTCCTGGTCAATGCCGGCCGGGTCGAGCCGGAACACGCCCATGCGCCGGAACAGGAAGGCGACGCTGCCGCTGCTGCCGAGGTTGCCGCCGTGCTTGCTGAAGATGTTGCGGACGCTCGCGACGGTGCGGGTCGGGTTGTCGGTCGCGGTCTCGACCAGCACCGCGACGCCGTGCGGCGCATAGCCCTCGTACAGCACGACCTGGTAGTCGGCCGCTTCCTGCCCGGACGCGCGGCGGATCGCCGCCTCGACCTTGTCCTTGGGCATGTTGATCGCGCGCGCGTTCTGGATCACGCGCCGCAGCGCCGGGTTCGACGCCGGGTCCGGGCCGCCGGCCTTGACCGCGATCGTGATGTCCTTGCCGATGCGCGCGAACTGCTTCGCCATGCGGTTCCACCGCGCGAACATTGCGTGCTTGCGGACTTCGAATATGCGTCCCATCGTGGGCGCGCAGTCTACCGGCGGCGGCCAGGGCTGGCGAGGAAAAGGGCGAGCCCGGCGAGCGTCCAGCCGCCGACGATGATCCACTCGTAGGGCCAGATCAGCGCGGCCGGGCTGCCGGGCAGGAACAGCAGGCCGATGCCGGCCGCGGCCGCGAGCGCGCCCCAGCCGACCGCGGCCGAGCGGCCGGCCCGGTAGGGCCGCGGCATGTCGGGCTCGCGCCGGCGCAGCACGAGGAAGCTGACCGCGACCAGGCCGTAGGCGATCACGATGCCGAAGCTGCCCGAGTCGATCAGCCAGACCAGCAGGCTGCGGCCGAACAGCGGCGCGATCACCGACAACGCGCCGATCAGCAGGATCGCGTTGACCGGCACGTGCGTGCGCGGGTGCAGCCGCGCGAGGAAGCGCGGCAGCATGCCGGACTCCGCCATCGCGTAGATCGCGCGCGAGGCGCCGACGATGAAGGCGTTCCAGCTCGTCACGATGCCGCCGATGCCGGCGACGACCAGCGCGACCGCCGCCCAGCGCCCGCCCCAGACCTGGCCTGCCGCCTCGGCCGTGCTGAGCGGCAGCGCCAGCGCGTCGCCGGACAGCGACAGCGACACGCCCAGCACGACGAACACGTACCAGGCGATCGCCATCGTGACCGACACGACCAGCAGGACCCCCAGTGCCCGTGCCGGCAACTTTATTTCTTCGGCCGCCTGCGGGATCACGTCGAAGCCGACGAACAGTGTCGGCGTCATGACCAGCACGCCGAGGAAGCCGCGGCCGTAGTCGAGGAAGGCCGGGTCCAGGCGGGCCGGGTCGCCGCGGGTCGCGGCGCCGAACAGGAACAGAGCGCCGATCGCGAGCATCACGATCACGACGGTTGTCTGCACGACGGCCGCGAAGCGCAGGCCCGCCGCGTTCAGCGCCGTGATCGCGACGGCCGCGACGATGCCGATCACGACGAAGGACAGGTGCACGTCGGAGCCGGCGACGGTCCACAGGTAGCCGGCGCGCACGCCCGGGAACAGGTACTCGAGCGCGGTCGGCAGCGCGACGGCCTCGAACATCACGACGCTCGCGTAGCCGAGCACCAGCGCCCAGGTGCAGACGAAGGAGCCGGTGTAGCCGAGCGCGCGCAGGCTGTAGACGTGCTCGCCGCCGGCCTGCGGCATCGCCGAGGCCAGTTCCGCGTAGGTCAGCGAGATCACCAGTACCGCGAAGCCGCCCAGGACGAAAGCCAGCGCCGCGCCGCCGGGTCCCGCATCGCGGACCCACAGCCCGGCGATCATGACCCAGCTCCAGCCGATCATGGCGCCGAAGGACAGCAGCAGCGTCTCGCGCCGGCCGAGGACCTTCAGGAAGCGGTCGGTCTGCATCGTGGCTTGCGAGTATCGCACCGGCCGCGGCCGGGCCGTTAGGATGGCGCATGGCGAGGCGCATCCACGGTCCCGGCAACCGGCTCCGGCGGGCGGCGCTGCTGTGGGCGCTGCGCCGCATGCGCTGGGCGATCGGGCTGCGGCCGGAGCCGGCAACGATCCGCGCCGGTTTCGCGCGCTTCGGCCCGCTGCTCGCGCGCCGCGAGCGCTGGCGCTGCTCGGAGCCGGCGGTGGCCGGTGGTGCGACGCTGCGCTGGCTCGAGGCCGAAGACGCCGACGCGGCCGCCGTGATCTTCTACCTGCACGGCGGCGCCTTCATCGCCGACTCGCCGGCCGTGCACGAGCCCTTCGTCGCGGCGCTGTGCCGCGCAGCACGCGCACGCGCGCTGATGGTCGACTACCGGCTGGCGCCCGAGCACGCGTTCCCGGCCGCGGTCGAGGACTGCCATGCGGCCTGGCAGTGGCTGCTGTCCTCG
>JBFGAO010000226.1:0-2931 GCA_041568095.1 Steroidobacteraceae bacterium
ACCTGCGCGACCCGGCCAGCGCGGCCGAGCTCGGCAACCATTTCGGTCTCGTGTTCCTCGAGCTGCCGGTCGGCATCCGCGACCCGCTGCAGCGGCTGCGGGCCGTGCACGCGGCGATGGCGGCGCTGAAGAATTCCTACCAGCCGGTGCTGACGCTCGGGCTGATGGCAACGCTGGGCAGCCTGCCCGGGCAGGTCGAGGCGGCGGCGATCGACCTGCTGTCCACGAAGGCCACGCTGGTCGCGACCAACGTGCCGGGACCCGGCGAGCCGCTGTTCCTGGCAGGCAAGCGGATCGAGCGGCTGATCTTCTGGGTGCCGCAGTCGGGCGAAATCGGCGTCGGCCTCAGCATCCTGTCCTACGCAGGCCAGGTGCAGTTCGGCCTGATCGCGGACTACAAGCGCGTGCCCGACCCGGGCGCGGTGACGGCGCGCTTCCGCGACGAGTTCGAGAAAATCGTGCTGTCGGTGCTGCTGGGCCCCTGGCTCGCGGGGGACGGCGACGCCGTCAGTCCTCCAGCTCGGCCTTCGCCTGCTCGACGTCGAGCCTCTCCATCGCGTCGGCGGGCTCGCAGGCCGCGGCCTTCCGGTACAGCCTGACCGCGTCGGCGCGGCGCTTGTCGCCGTGCAGCATCAGCAGCCCGTTCGCATACTCCATGTGCGCGATCGCCGAGCCGGGGTTCAGCTTCAGCGCCTTCTCGAAATGCTTCACCGAGCTGGCCGCGTCGGCGCCGTAGGTCAGCCGGCCCGCCAGCGCGCCGACCTTGTCGATGATCTCGGCGTGGTAGAGGCCAAGCGCAATCTGCACGTCCGCGTGCTTCGGCTCCAGCTCCACGACCCGGTCCAGCGCCTCCCTGACCTTGCCGCCGACACCCTCGGCCAGCGCCTTGACGACCGACACGCGCTGCGCGTAGCGGCCCAGCACGAAGGCCTGGAAGTACCAGGCATTCGCGTAGTCGGGCGCTTCCCTGGTCGCACGCTCGGCGCGCTTCGCCGCGTCGTTGAGCAGCCGGAGCGCGCGCCGGTCGTCGTCGACGAGGTAGGTCGCGAGCACTGCCGCAGCCTTGTTGGCCGGCGACGTTCCCGGCAGCCCGGCGGCGACACCGGCCTCGATCGCCTGCTCGAAGTCGCCGCGGTGAAAGGCGCGCCAGGCGTCCTGCAGCCGGGTCGCGAGCGCCGCGGCACCCTTGTCGCTGCCGGTCAGCCGCGCCACCGCCTCTGCGTCCGGGAACGGCTCGAGGTCCCCTGCGTGCAGACGCCCCCAGGCCTTCTTCAGTGCCGGCCCCTCGTAGGTGTAGGGAGCCTGCTCGTAGGGAAACCCGGACTTCTTCTTCGCGGCCATCGATGCTCCTTGCGGCAATTACGCACGCAGCGCGGCGTGGCGGTGACGAACAGGGCGCTGAAACGCGCTATCCTTCTGCCTCACGCGAAGCCGGCAGCGGCGCTCGTCGAGGAGAGGATCATGGCAGTCAGGAAAAAGGGCAAGCTCTCGGCCGGGCCGGCCGCCGACCGGGATCGCGGGCTGCTGTACTCCGCCAACCAGATCTGGCTGGCCGGGCTCGGCGCGATGTCACGCGCGCAGTCCGGCGCACCGAAGCTGTTCGAGGAGCTCGCCGAGGAGGGCTCGAAGCTGCAGGGCAGCGCGCTCGACACGGCCCAGAAGGTCGTCCGCCAGGCCTTCGAGGGCGCGCAGAAGTCGGTCGGCACCAGGGTCGACACCGTACGCGGCCAGGCCAATGACACCTGGGACAACCTCGAGAAGATCTTCCAGGCCCGCGTGCAGCGCGCGATGCACCGGCTGGGCATGCCCTCGGCCGAGGAGATCACCGCGCTGGCGCGCAAGGTGGACGAATTGAACGCCAGCGTCGAGAAGCTGGCCACCAGGAAGGCCGCGCCGAAGAAGGCCGCGAAGAAGCAGCCCGCACGCCGCAAGGCAAAGTCGACCCGGCGCAAGACCGCCAAGGCAGGCTGACCCGCTGGTCGGGGACCCGACGGCGTGCTGACGCTGCAGCCAGCCCTGCGCCCACGCCGCCCGGACGGCCGCTTCGGCGTTGCGCTCGCCGGCGGCGGCCCGCTGGGCGCCTTCTACGAGCTCGGGGCGCTGCAGGCGATCGCCGAGTCCATCGACGGCCTCGCGCTCGACGACCTCTATGCCTACGTCGGCGTCAGCTCGGGATCGGTGCTGGCCGCCGGCCTCGCCAACGGCCTGTCGCCGGTGGACCTGGGCCGCATCGTGATCAGCAACGAGTCGGGCCATGACCCGGCGGACCCGGGGCTGTTCCTGCAGCCCGCATGGAGCGAGCACGCGCGCCGGCTGGCCGCCGTGCCGCGGCTCGCGCTGCGCGCACTGGTCGACTATGCGCGCGCGCCGCTGACCCGCAACGTCGCCGAAGTGCTGGCACCGCTGGCTTCCGCGCTGCCGGCCGGGCTGCTGGACGGCGAGCCCTTCGAGCGCTACCTGCGGCAGCTGTTCACGTCCGGCGGCCGGACCAACGACTTCCGCAGGCTGGGCCGGCACTTGTACATCGTCGCGACCGACCTCGACACCGGCGAGGCGAAGCGCTTCGGCGAGAAGGGCTCCGACGCGGTGCCGATCTCGAAGGCCGTGCAGGCCAGCACCGCGCTGCCCGGCCTCTACGCGCCGGTCGTCATCGACGGCGCGACCTACGCGGACGGCGCACTGCTGCGCACGATGCACGCGTCGCTGGTGCTGGAGGCCGGCGCCCAGCTCGTGATCTGCATCAACCCGCTGGTGTCCTTCGACGCCTCCGCGGGCCACAGCCACGCGCCGCTGACGCGGCTCAGCGACTACGGGCTGCCGGCCGTACTGGGCCAGACCTTCCGCTCGCTGATCCAGTCGCGAATGCTGGTCGGCATGGCCGGTTACCGCGCACGCTTCCCGACTTCCGACACGCTGCTGCTGCAGCCCGAC
>JBFGAO010000227.1:0-2930 GCA_041568095.1 Steroidobacteraceae bacterium
ACCGAGATCAGCAGCGACAAGAGCTCGACCATCGTGTTCCCGCTGCCGATAGACTTGATCACGCCGCTGCTCAACCGCTCCGGCGGGTCCGGCGGGTCCGGCGGCTGATTCAGCGACCGGCGCGCGCAGCCGGGGCGCCGTAGCGGCGCTCGAGGCGCTGCGCCGAGACCGGCTGCGAGGTGCCGAGTTGCTGCGCGAACAGCGACACGCAGTACTCGGCCAGCAGCCAGCGCAGTTCCGCGTCGCCCTCCCCGGCCTCCAGCCGCCGGTGCCAGCGCAGCAGTTCCTGCTGCTCCCGGGCCTGCCGCCCGGTCCGCAGGCGCTCGACGCGGGCCTGCAGGCCGGCCAGCAGCCTCGGCAGCTGGTCCAGCCAGGGGTCGGGCGTCGCCGCGACGAAGTCCGGCCCGGCAAGGCGCTGCAGCTGCCGGCGGCAGTCTTCGGCCAATGCCGTGTCGGCGCCCGCAGGCAGCGCCGCGAGTGCGCGTTGCAGGTCGCGCGCCGCGGACAGCGCGGCCTTCGCGATCGCGCAGACGCCCATCGCTGTGTCGTAGATCTCGGGTCGTCCGGTCTCCGCGGCCGCCTCGAAGGCTGACGCGTCGCGCGGCAGCGGTGTGCCGTCGGGCAGGCAGGCGCGTTCGACGGCGCGGTCGCAGACCTGGCCGGCCAGCGACTCGAGCGGGCCCCAGGACTGCAGCAGCAGCGCGAGTTCGCGGTCTGCCGCCATGGCCCGGCGTGCGTGCTTGAGCGGGTCGGCCAGCGCGATCGCGAGCAGCCGGCGGACGCCGGCGCGGTGGCGGCGCCGGGCCTCGGCCTCGTCGGCGAAGGCGGTCAGCGCGACCGAGTCACCGCGGTCCTCGAGCGCGGGATACATGCGCAGCGTAGCCCCGGCCTGCGCCACATCGATGCTGTCCGCAAGGGTTCCGACTTCCCAGCAGCGCAGCCCGGTCTGCGCCAGGCTGCCGGCCGCCGCGCGCTGTGAGCGCCTGAACTCGTCGGCCAGCGAGGCGCGCAGCGCGGCCAGGTCGCGGCCCTCGCCGAGCGCGCGCCCGTCGTCGGCCAGCACGCGATAGTTGAGGCGCAGCCAGTCGGGCAGCCCGACCGCCCGCAGCTGTTCCTCGGGGACCGGCTCGCCGGCACGCCGGCCGAGCCAGGCGGCGAGCGTGGGGTACAGCGGTCCCGCTGCCGCGACCTCGGTCAGGAAGGCCTCGGCCGTGGCCGGCGCCGGCACCAGCCGGCGGCGCAGCGGCTTGGGCAGCCCGCGGATCAGCTCGGTGACAAGTTCCTGCCGCCAGCCCGGCACGCCCCAGGCGAGCTGCTCGGCGTCAGGCGCGGCGAGCAGCGGCAGCGGCAGCTCGAGCGTCGCGCCATCGTCCGGCGCGCCCGGCTCGAGGCGGTAGCGCAGCGGCAGTTCGCGCCCGGCCACGGCGAGCCCGGCAGGGAAATCGCGCGAGTCTGGGCGCTCCGCACCGGGCACCAGCACGTCCTCGATCGAGAAGCGCAGCGGATCGCGCTGCCCGTCCCGGTTCTCCTTGCGCCAGCGCTCGAAGCCGCGCAGGTCGTGGACTGACTCCGGCACCCCTGCCGCCAGGAATTCCAGCGCCCGTTCCTCGTCGAACAATGCGCCGGGACGGCGCAGCCTTGCCTCCAGCTGCTCGAGCTCCGCGCGCACGCGGCGGTTGTGCGCGAGGAAGCCGGCGCGCAGCCGGCAGCGGCCCAGCAGCAGTCCCTCGCGCAGGAACACGCGCCGCGCCGCCGCGGGATCGATGCGCCCGTAGCTGACTCGCCGGCCCGCCGACAGCGTCAGGCCGTACAGCGTCACGGTCTCGCGCGCGGCGACCATGCCGCGCTCGGCCGACCAGGCCGGCTCGTCGTAACTGCGCCGGACGAGGTGCGCAGCGGCGGCCTCGATCCAGCCCGGCTCGACGGCCGCGACCTGGCGCGCCCAGACACGGCGCGTCTCGACCAGCTGGGCCGCCATGACCCAGCGCGGCGGCCGGTCGCGCAGCGGCGTGCCGGGCGCGAGCGCGAAGCGCAGCCCGCGCGCGCCCAGGAAATCGCCGCGTTCGCTGCGCTCGCCGATGCCGCCCAGCAGGCCGGGCAGCAGCGCGCGGTGCAGCGCCTCGTAGCCGGCCGGCGCGTCGTTCTGGCGCCAGCCGAGCTCGCCGGCCAGCTGTGCGAGCTGGCCGCGCAACTCCTCCCATTCGTACATGCGCAGCGCCGACAGGAACTGCTCGCGGCACCAGCGCCTCGCCTGGTTGCCGCTGCGGCTGCGGCGGACCTCGCGCCAGGCCTGCCACAGGTTCAGCATTGCGACGAAGTCGGATTTCGGGTCGGCGAAGGCGCGGTGCCGCTCGTCGGCCTCGGCCTGCTGCCCGGCCGGGCGCTCGCGCGGGTCCTGGATCGACAGCAGCGCCACCAGCGTCAGCAGCTCGGACAGGCAGCCGAAGCGGCGTGCCTCGATGAGCATCCTGGCCAGCGTCGGGTCGACCGGCAGCCGCGCCATCGTCCGGCCGGTCTCTGTCAGGCGCTGCTCCTCGTCCACGGCCTGCAGCTCGCGCAACAGCCGGTAGCCGTCGTTGACGTAGCGCGTGTCCGGAGGGTCGACGAACGGGAAGCGGTCGATGCGGCCGAGGCCCAGCACCTCCATCTGCAGGATCACGCGCGCGAGGTTGGTGCGCAGGATCTCCGGCGGCGTGAAGGCCTCGCGGGCCTCGAAGCCGGCCTCGTCGTAGAGCCGGACGCAGACGCCGGGCCCGACCCGCCCGCAGCGGCCCATGCGCTGGTCGGCGCTCGCGCGCGAGACCGGCTCGACCGGCAGGCGCAGGATCTTGCTGCGCGGGCTGTAGCGCGCGATGCGCGCGAGGCCGGAGTCGACGACGGCGCGGATGCCGGGCACCGTGATCGAGGTCTCGGCGACGTTGGTTGCGAGC
>JBFGAO010000228.1:0-2930 GCA_041568095.1 Steroidobacteraceae bacterium
GGCGAGATAGATTACGCCGATGGACACGTGCAGGCCGTGGAAGCCGGTGATCATGAAAAAGAACGAGCCGAACTGGGGCGCGCCCAGTGGATTGCCCCATGGCCGCACGCCCTCGTCCACGATCAGCTTAGTCCACTCGAACGCCTGCATGCCCACGAAAGTTGCGCCGAACGCGGCGGCGCGGGTCAGGAAGGTGTAGTCGCCCTCGACCGCCATGAAGGCTATCAGCACCAGCAGGCACAGCGGCGGCACCAGGATCGCGAGCTTCAGCGCGAGCCGTTCCCAGGCCATGTGCATGAAGATCGCGACGATGAAGCCGGCCTTCAGCAGCATGAAGAGGATGATCAGGCTCCAGCGCAGCATTCCCTGCAGCTGGTAGTAGTCCACCATGTAGGAGAAGAACGACAGCACGAACAGCAGGAACCAGATCCACAGGTAGATCTTGATCGGATGCTGCTGGCCCTCGGCGGCTTCGGACATGGCTGGCCTCACCAGAGGTAGAAGAACGCGAAGATGAACACCCAGACGAGGTCGACGAAGTGCCAGTACAGGCCGGCGATCTCGACCATCTCGTAGCTGCCCCGCTTGTCGTAGAAGCCGGTCCGGACGCGATTCGCGACAACCAGCAGGTAGATCACGCCGGCCGACACGTGCAGGCCGTGGAAGCCGGTGATCATGAAGAACGACGAGCCGAACTGCGGCGCACCCCAGGGGTTCTCCCAGGGCCGCGCACCCTCCATGATCAGCTTGGTCCATTCGAAGGCCTGCATGCCGACGAAGGTCGCGCCGAGCGCCGCGGTCGCGAGCATCAGCAGCACCGTGTTGCGCTTGTGCCGCCTGTAGCCGTAGTTGACCGCCATCGCCATCGTGCCGCTGGACGTGATCAGCACGAAGGTCATGATCGCGATCAGGATCAGCGGGATGTCGCGGCCGAACATGTGCAGCGCGAACACCTCGCTCGGGAACGGCCAGGGCTCCGTCGTCGACATCCGGACGTTCATGTACGACGTCAGGAAGCAGCCGAATATGAAGGTGTCGCTGAGCAGGAAGATCCACATCATGGCCTTCCCCCACGGCACCGAGAACGCCTGCTTGTCGGCGGCGAAATCGGCGGCGACCTGCCGCAGGGTACCGGCGGTCACGGCGGCCTCGGCAGTGTGCGCCATCGGCGGCATCCTCCCTACAGGTACGACAGCACCGCGAACACGGCGATCCAGACCAGCAGCAGCCAGTGCCAGTACTCGCTGCACAGCTCGACGCTGAGCCGCAGGTCCACGAGCTCGGCTCCGCCGAGCAGCCGCCCGACCGTCCGGCCCCAGACCCACAGGCCGCCGAGCAGGTGCAGGCCGTGCACGGCGGTCAGCAGGTAGAAGAACGCGGTCGGCGGGCTGCCCTGGATGAAGTAGCCGGCCTCGCCGAGCTGCTGCCAGGCGTACAGCTGGCCGGCCAGGAACAGCAGCGTCAGCGCGCCTGCGGCGACGAGCCAGTTGCGGACGTCGAGGGCCCGGTCACGGCCGCTGGCGCGGCGCGCAAACTGCAGCGCGACGCTCGCGGCGACCAGCACCAGCGTGTTGAGCCACAGCGACGCCGGCAGCGCGACGTGCAGGTGCTCGCCGCCATGGTGCATCCGCATCGAGTACGCGGACAGGAACAGCGCGAACAGCGAGGTCACGACGGCGAGGAACACCCACAGCCCGATCCGCGCGGCCGGCACGCCGATCGCGCCGACGTCCCCCTCCTGCTCGCGATGCTCCCAGGACTTCGCCGTCAGGCGCCGGACGACCAGCACCCAGATGACGATGCCGGTCGCGAGCGCGGCGGTGACGGTGACCGGGCTCAACGGTGGCCCTCGTGGTCGCGTCCCGCGCCTAGCCGCGGGTCCACCGGCACGTTCTGCGGTATGAAGTCGTCGGGCGCGCCCGGCACGCTGTAGTCGTAGGCCCAGCGGTGCACCTCGGGCAGCTTCTCGCCCCAGTTGCCGTGCTTCGGCGGCGTGTCGGGCGTCTGCCACTCGAGCGTCGTCGCCTTCCACGGGTTCGGCGGGGCCCTGTCGCCCCTCCACAGGCTCGTGATCGCGTTGTACAGGAACACGACCTGCGCGGCCGCGACGATCAGCGCCGCGATCGTGATCGACTCGTTGACCGAATGCACCGACTCCGGGATGAAGTCGGTCGAGCCGAGGGCGTAGTAGCGGCGCGGCACGCCGAGGATGCCCAGGTAGTGCATCGGCAGATAGATCGCGTAGGTGCCGAGGAAGGTCATCCAGAAATGGACCTTGCCGAGCCGGTCGTCGAGCATCCGGCCGGTTATCTTCGGGTACCAGTGGTAGATCGCGCCGAACACGACCAGGATCGGCGACACGCCCATGACCATGTGGAAGTGCCCGACGACGAAGTAGGTGTCGGACAGCGGCAGGTCCACCGTGACGTTGCCGAGGAACAGGCCGGTCAGGCCGCCGTGCACGAAGGTGAAGATGAACCCGATCGCGAACAGCATCGGCACGGTCAGGTGGATGTCGCCGCGCCACAGCGTCAGCACCCAGTTGTAGACCTTGATCGCGGTCGGCACCGCGATGATCAGCGTCGTCGTCGCGAAGAAGAACCCGAAGTAGGGGTTCATGCCGCTGACGTACATGTGGTGGGCCCAGACGACGAAGCTGAGGCCGCCGATCGCGAGGATCGCCCAGACCATCATCCGGTAGCCGAAGATGTTCTTGCGCGCGTGCGTCGACAGCAGGTCGGACACGATGCCGAAGGCGGGCAGCGCGACGATGTAGACTTCCGGGTGCCCGAAGAACCAGAACAGGTGCTGGAACAGGATCGGGCTGCCGCCCTCGTAGGCGGGCTGTTCGCCCATCGACAGGATCGCCGGCATGAAGAAACTGCTGCCGACGAGTTTATCGAGCAGCATCATGATCGCGCTGACCAGAA
>JBFGAO010000229.1:0-2912 GCA_041568095.1 Steroidobacteraceae bacterium
GGTTCGCGCATCGCCGCTGACCGAGTCGAGGCGCTGCTCGCCGCGCACGCCGGCGACCGTCAGCTCCGCGCTGACCGTCTGCGCGTGCAGCCGCGTGCCTGCCGGCACCTTGAGCCACAGCTTCGCCTGCTTCGGGCCCTTGCGCGCGTCCTTCGGCTTCGTGACCTTGATCTTCACGTGGCGGTCGGTCGCCTCCCACTCGAGCCTGTCCTCGTCGCCCTCGAGCCAGGCCTTCAGTTCCACCTCGTTGCGGTCCCAGGCCGTCACCTCGACGAGCCCCGAGACGTTCGACACCTCGACCGAGACGTCGGCCGCGACAGCGGCGCGCCGCACGAGGTCCTGGGCCGCGTAGGCGCCCTGCGCCGCCAGCAGGCAGGCTGCGCCGGCGATCAGCGTGAATCGATGAAGCATGTCAGGTCCTCCGGATTGGGGCGCCACCGCTGGTGACGACCCGGGAATAAAGGTCGAGCTCTTGCTGGAAGGCGTTCAGCAGCAGGCCGGTCAGCAGGCCGCTGCCGGGATCCTCAGCCAGCGCCGCGTCGATCTCGTCGGCCGCGCGCTGGATGATCTCGAGGTTGCGCAGCACCGTCGCGCGCGTCTCGGGGCCGAGCTCGGCGAGCCGGGCCTCGAACTGGCGCAGCAGCTCGTCGCGCGCCTGCAGTTGGTCCGGGCCGAGGCCCGAGTTGGGCCCGTAGCGGACCGGCACGATCGCCGCCGCCGGCTCGCCGGCCAGCATCGGCCCGGGCGCCCCGTCGGGCTCCTGCAGCAGCCCCCCGGTCAGCAGCGCCGAGACGGTCGCGATCGCGAGGCCGGCCGCGAGCGCCATCGGCCAGCGCGGCTGCCAGCGGCGGTTGCCGGTTCTTTCGAGTCGGGCGGCGATGCCGGGCCACAGGTCGCGCTCCGGCTGGATCTCGCGCGGCAGCGTCGCTGCCTGCGCCAGCAGCGGGTCGCGCTCGCGCGGCTCGCGCCCGAAGGGAATCGTCGTCATGGTCCGTCCTCCGCCCGCATGCGCTCCCGCAGCAGCCGGCGCGCGCGGTGCAGTTGCGCCTTGCAGGTGCCGACCGCGACGCCCAGCATCCCGGCGGCTTCCTCGTGGCTGTAGCCATAGACGCCGTGCAGCACCATGACCTGCCGCGCGCCGGCCGGCAGCGTCGCGATCGCGCGCTCCAGGTCGATCGGCGTCGCGATTTCCATGTCCTCGGTGTCCGCGAAGTCCATCTGTCCGCCCTCTTCGTCCGTCAGGCTCGTCTCGCCGCGACCCTGCGGCGAGCGGCTGCGCGCCAGCACGGCATTGACCGCGATCCGGTGCAGCCAGGTGCCGAAGGCGCTGCGGCCCTCGAAGCCGGCCAGGCCGCGCCAGGCGCTGACGAAGGTGTCCTGCGTCAGGTCCTCGGCGGCCGCCGGCTGACCGGTCATCCGCAGGCACAGCCCGTAGACGTGCCCGACGTGCTCCCGGTACAGCCGCTCGAAGGCAGCCGTGTCGCCGGCGCGCGCGCTTGCCACGAGGGCCTGCTCGTCGCCAGCGGTGTCGCGTGCCGTTGCCGTCAAGTCGCCTCCGGTTGGGTGCCGGTCCCGGGGCCGTGGCGGCAGGCACACGGCCGTTCAGCAGTTTGGACGAATCGGGCCCCGAAATGGTTGGAAGGGCCGCCCCGCCTCAGGTACGGCGGCCGGCAATCCAGTTCGCGGCGAACTGGACCAGCTGCGGGCTGGTCGTGAGGCCGAGCTTGCGCTTGATGCGCTGGCGGTGCGACTCGACCGTCTTGATGCTCAGGTGCAGTGACTCGGCGACCTCGCGGGTCGAGCGGCCGCGGCCGATCATCTGCAGGATCTGCAGCTCGCGGTTCGACAGCTGGTCGATCGGGCTCTGCGGCCTTTCCCCACCCCCGAGCCGCCCGATCATCCGCGAGCTGATTTCCGGGCTGACGTAGGTCCCGCCCGCGAGCACGTGGCGCAGCGCGGTCAGGAACAGGTTGCTGGCGGCCTGCTTCATGATGTAGCCGCTGGCGCCGGCAGCCAGCAGCCGTTCTGCATAGACCTGCTCGTCGTGCATGGACAGCACGAGGATCGGCAGGCGCGGATGGTGGGCACGCAGGTCCTTGACCAGCTCGATCCCGTCGCCCTCGCGCAGCGACAGGTCGACGACCATCGCGTCCGGCTGCAGGTCGCGCGCGGCCTTGCGCGCCTCCTGCGCCGTCTCCGCCTCGCCGCAGACGTGCAGGTCCTCGGTCGCGCTGATGACCCGCCTGAGCCCCTGCCGCACGATCGGGTGGTCGTCCACGAGCACGACCCGCCACGGCGGCCCGCCCGCGCCTTGCTGCCGTTCCTCGCTCATGCCTGCCCGGTCCCGGCCGCATCAAGCGGGCAGACGACCTGGATCGAGGTGCCGCCGCGCGGACGGCGGCCCAGCTGGAACTCCCCGCCTATCATCGCCGCGCGGTAGCGCATGATGCGCAGGCCCAGGCCGAGCGCGCTCGCGGCTTCCTCGGGCGGCCCGCGCCCGTCGTCGGCGATGCGCAGCAGGATCTGGCCGGCGCGCACGCGCAGCAGCACCCAGGCGCGGGTCGCCCTGGCGTGGCGCGCGACGTTGGTCAGGGCCTCCTGCGCGATCCGGTACAGCTGCAGCACGACCGCCTGCTCCGGCTCGCGCTCGGGCCACGGCCCGATCCGCAGCCGCACCGGGATGCCGTACAGCCCGGCGCTGCGCTCGGCAAGCCCGCGCAGCGCCTCGGGCAGGCCGCCCTGCCCGACCACGATCGGCGACAGGCCGCGGGCGATCGTGCGCGTCGACTCGATCGCGCGGTTGACCTGCTCCATGACGGCAGCGACCTCCGCAACGGCAGCGGGCGCCTCCCGCTCGAGCCGGCTGCGCAGCCCCTCCAGGAACAGCGCGACCGCGGTCAGGTCCTGGCCGA
>JBFGAO010000230.1:0-2908 GCA_041568095.1 Steroidobacteraceae bacterium
GCCCAGCGCGGCACCAGGTTCGAGTTCGCGATCAGCACGCGCGGCGCGTCCGGGTGGGTCCGGAACACGCCGACCGGCTTGCCCGACTGCACCAGCAACGACTCGTCGTCCTTCAGGCGCCTGAGCACCGCGAGGATCCGGTCGAAGGAATCCCAGTCGCGCGCTGCCTTGCCGATGCCGCCGTAGACGACCAGCCGGTCCGGGTGCTCGGCGACCTCCGGGTCCAGGTTGTTCTGGATCATCCGGTACGGCGCTTCGGTCAGCCAGCTGCCGCAGGACAGTGTGGCGCCGCGCGGGGCGCGCACCGGCCGCGGCCCGGCGGATGGCGGGGATCTCGTCATGGGGCGGCAGGATACTCGTCCGCCCGCGGCAGATGAACTGCTGCGACAGGAGCGCCGTTCCCTGCGGCCGGGCGTTGCGGCAGACACCCGTGCCGCGTGCTTCCATGGGAACCCACGACGCGGTCCATTTTCCAAGGGCCTAGAATGCGCCAGGACGGGCGCGGGATGCGCCCGCGACGGGCCGGTACAAGGAGATCCCGATGAAATACCTGACGCTGGTGCTGGCCGCCCTGCTGGCGGCCGGCTGCGCGATGTGGGGCAGCGAGGCCCGTCGCGGCGTGTCGAGCAGCCTTGTCGATTACCTGTACCCGCAGGGCGAGATCCCGCCGCGCCAGGAAGGCGCCGTCCCGCACCTGCAGCTGCCGGTCACGGTCGGGCTCGCCTTCGTGCCGCCGCAGGCGGCATCGCAGCGGCTGCTGACCGAGTCACAACGGCTGGAACTGCTGAACCGCGTCAAGGCGGCCTTCGCGGGCCGCGATTACATCCGCGAGATCATCGTGATCCCCGAGGCCTACATGCGCTCCGGGCGCGGCTTCGGCGCACTCGAGCAGACCGCACGGATCTACGGCATCGACGTGATGGCACTGGTCTCCTACGACCAGGTCACGCACACGCACGAGCGGCAGTCGTCCTTCCTGTACTGGACGATCGTCGGCGCCTACATGGTCAAGGGCAATGCGAACGACGTGCAGACCTTCGTCGACACGGCCGTGTTCGACGTGCCGACGCGCAAGCTGCTGTTCCGCGCGCCGGGCGTCAACCAGATCGAGAGCCGCTCGACGCTCGTGGACGTCGATCGCGACGTGCGCCGGATCGGCGAGCTCGGCTTCGAGCGCGCGATGGCGGACATGACGACCAACCTGGACCGCGAGCTCGAGACCTTCCGCGAGAAGATCCGGACCGACGGCAGCGTGCGCGTGTCCCGCGCCGGCGGCTCAGGCGGCGGCGGTGTGATCGACGCTGCGCTGCTGGCGCTGTTGCTGCTGCTGGCGCTGGCTGCGCCGAGGGCGAGACCGCCGGCCTGAGCCGGCAGTCCCGCTGGCGCCGCTCCGGGAATCAGGGGGCGAATGGCAGCACGACCGCGTCGATCGCGTGGATCACGCCATTCGAGGCCGCAACATCGGTCAGCACGATGTTGGCTGGCCGGCCGAGGTTGTCGACCAGCGTGGTGCCCGGCTCCTTGTACAGGAACCCGCCGGCCAGCATCCGCAGCTGCCGCGCGTTGACGACGCTGGTCGCGTAACGGGCGCCCGGCGTGACGTGATACGCGAGCACGGCCGTCAGGAACTCGGTCGGCAGCGAGCCGACATTGCCGGCGTCGAGGCCGAGCTCCGCGAAGGCCGCGTCGGTGGGCGCGAACACGGTGCGCCGGCCCGGTGCCGTGAGGGTTTCTGCGATCACGGGATCCGCTGCCAGCACCGCCGCGATCAGGGTGCTGAATTCCCCGGTGTCTGCGTTGACGGCGATCGCCACCTCGACGAGGTTGGCGTCGGGCGGCGGGTCGGCCATGACCGCCGGAGAGACTGCGAGTCCGATGGTCGCCAGCGTGGCGGCCAGTGCCGCCGCGATTCGTGTGGTCCTTGGCATGTGTAATCTCCGTTTGCCTTTGTGATGCAGGACCGCTCCTGGTCCGCACCGGCAGTATCGGCAACGGGAGATCGAGGTCCTGTGGACGGCGCCTTCACGCCGCCTTCACGGACGCGGGGACGCTCAGCGCAGCGACAGTGGCGAGAGCTCGGTTCCGCGCATGACGCCTAGCCGGATCGGCCGCGGCGCGCCGGTCGGCGGCACCGTGACCTCGACCCACAGCGTCTCGCCCGGCGGCCGGATGGACGGGTCGTCGACGTGCTCGGGGATGAAGTACGCGACCGGCTCCGCCAGCTGCCACTGGTCCAGGTCGCCGCGCCGGCGGCTGGCGACCCAGTGCCTGCCCTCGGGCGCCTCGACGGCAACCAGCCGTCCGTCGCGCACCTCGAGGTCGCCGAAGAACATTTCCGGCTGCTGCGGCGGCCGCGGCCGCGTGACCGGCGCCCGCTCGGCGTCGACCAGCACCGTCAGGCTGACGTAGCGGCCACGGATCGGCAGGTCCGGGTCGAAGGGCGCGGTCTCGACCCAGACGCGCGGGTAATGGGCCCGGTCGTACAGGAACTTGGCGCCGACGCCGGCGGCGAGCGCCAGTTGCAGCGCACCGAGCAGCAGGCCCTTGGCGAGCAGGCTCACGACGGCTTCCCGATGCGGCCGACCAGGCTGCGCCGTGCACGCTCCAGCAGCCAGCCGCCGACGATCAGCAGCAGGCCCGCACCGATCAGGCCCAGTGCGCGCCCCAGCTTGTCGAACAGGCTGGAGAAATAGAAGGCGCCGACCGTCAGCGCGAAGCCCAGCGTGCCGACGTTGACCGCGAGCGGCTGCCCGTCGCGCACGCCCCACATCACCAGCCCGGCCGCACCAAGCGCGTAGAGCGCATAGATCGCGAGCTCGCCGGCGCCGGTGCCTGAATCCACCTGCGTCACCAGCGCGGCCCAGGCCACGGCCGCGACGAGCGGTGCATCGGCCCGGCGCCGGATCGC
>JBFGAO010000231.1:0-2897 GCA_041568095.1 Steroidobacteraceae bacterium
CCGCCGCTGCAATGCAGCGGCGGTCACCCACCCGGGCCTGTTGCGCCACCCCACCCCCGACGACGAACGCCGCCACCGGCGGCTCACGGCCGGCCTTGCCGCCGCCCTGCTCTCGGCGCAAGCCTGCACCGCGGGTCCGCCATTGCCGGTGGGCGCAGCGCATAGCGTCAGCGATGACGCTGCCGGCCTTTCGGTGGAACGAACAGCGATCGACCGGCACTCGGGCGAGACGGCCCTGGCGAACGTCGTCACGGACGCGGTCGTATCGGCCGGCTCGCGCCTGAGCGGCCGCGCGATCGACTTCGCCGCGATCAATTCGACGGCGCTGCATGGCCTGCCGGCTGGCACCGCGCTGACCGCGGCCAGCGTTCGCCAGGCCATGCCCTACCCGGACACGATCTACCTGTTCGAGCTGAGCGGTCGCCAGCTGCGCGACCTCGTCGCCGACAACGCCAGGCGGCTGTACCTGCTGCGGGAGTTCGCTTGTGCGGGCGGGCAGCTGGACCCGGCCGGGGACGCCGAGCGGGGCTTCCTGCATTTCTCGGCGGGGCTGCGCTATGCGGTCCGCTTCGAGGAACCGGTTCCCGGCAGCGGTCGTGTCGAGGGACTGACGCTGCTGGGCGAGCCCGTCGAGCGCGTGCTGGGACGTCGCTACACGGTCGCGCTGCCCAGTTACGTGGCCCATGGTCGCGCCGGCTGGGACGGCGGCACTGTCGGCGGCGGCCTGCCGGCCGACATGACAGGCCATGACCTCCGGGCGCTGGCGGCCGCCAGCGCCGAGGATACCGGGCTGTCGATCCACGCCTTGCTGCTGGACGAGATCGCGGCGCGGGACGGGCTCATCGGCGCAACGACCGGCGCCAGCAAGGACGGCCGGCTGCGCGTGTCGGTCCCTGGTCGCGAATTCGCGGGTTGCCGCTGATCGCCCGGGCTGCTTGCATCGGATTTGCCGATCCCGCAGGCTGCCCGCATGCGCGCTCAATCCGGACCCCGCCTGCGGATCCTCGGCAGCCTGCTGCTGGGCGCGATGCTGGTCCTGGGTGGCGCCGCCGCCCAGGCGGGCACGGCTGCGGCCGACCACACGGGTCACGCGGGACATGCCAGCAGCCACCACGGCCCGGATCATGATGGCGACATGACGGACCATGCATCCGGCGAGCCCGTCAGCGACTGCTGCTCGACGCTTGCCTGTGGTTGCGGCTGCGGCCCGACCCAGCCGCCCGCCTTGCGCGGTGCGCTGCTTTTGGCCCCGCTGCTTTCCGAGACACCCGCCTGGCCCGCCGGCTTCGACTTCGGCGCGGCAGCACCACCCGGCCGCTTGTTCCGACCTCCGGCCTGATCCTCTCCGGCTGACGGTCCCGGCTGCGGTGCCTGGTCGTACCGCCGGCCGGTGTTCCTGCAGGCCCGCAGGGCGGGCCGCTGACGAGGATTCGACATGACATCGTTGACACGCCTGCTGGCGCTGCTGTTGCTGGTCGCTGCGAGCGGCTGCACGGTCACGCCGCTGCAGCAGGGCGCAGCCGACGCGTCGCGCGACGTCGAGCGCGTAGCGGGCCAGGCCCCGGCCTGGCCGGCCTCGCTGGCGGCGGCTCAAGCCGCGGCGCCGACGGTGCCCGAGCGGCTGGGCCGAGAGGACGCGCTGCGCCTCGCCTTCCAGCTCAACCCGGAGATACGCCGACTGTATGCGCGGCTCGGCCTGTCGCATGCACAGGTGCAGGAGGCCGCGCGGATCGCGAACCCGTCGCTTTCGCTGGCCTGGCTGGATTCTTCGGCAGCCGGCGCGGGCGACCAGACGGGGCGCGGCATCGCAGCGAGTTTCTCGGACCTGCTGCTGCTGCCCGCGCGGCGGCGGCTGTCGGAGGCGGAGCATCGCCGCGTCGGCAGCGAGGTCAGGGCGGAACTGCTGGCGCTGGCGGGCGAGGTCGACTCGGCCTGGTACCGCGCGGTCGGCGCAACGCAGGTCGCGGCGATGCGCGTCGCCAATGCGCACGCGGCGGAACTCTCGGCCGCGCTGGCCGGGCGCTTCCACGCGGCCGGCAACCTGCGGCAGCTGGACCTCGACCTGGAGCAGGCTGCCGCGGCACGCGCCGGCATCGAGGCGCTGCGCGCCGCGACCGAGGCGGCCGAGGCACGCTCCGCGCTCGCTGGCCTCGTCGGCATCTCCACCGCCGGCACCTGGGCCCTCGACGACCGGCTGCCCGCGCCGTCGGAATCCGCGCTGGCGACCGAGGGGCTCATCGAGCGCGCACTGGCGCAGCGTCCCGACCTCGTGGCGGCGCGCCAGGAAGTCGCGATCCTCGAGGACGCGCTGGGTGTCACGCGGCGCTGGCGCTGGCTGGGCTCTATCGAAGTCGGCTACGAGCGCGAGCGCGAGCCCGACGGCGAGCGGCTGCGCGGCCCGACGCTGGAACTGGAACTGCCGCTGTTCGACCAGGGACAGGCAAGGCTGACGCGCGCACAGGCGGAACTGCTGGACGCGCGGGCGCGCCTGGACGCGCTGGCACTGGCCGCGGCCAACGACATCGCGACCGGTGCGACCGGCCTCGAGAACGCAAGGCTCGCGGCGCTGCGCTACCGCGATGCGCTGCTGCCGCGGCTCGCCTCGGCGGTCGAGCGCACGCAGGAAGACGTCAATTTCATGTTCAAGGGGCCCTTCGAACTGCTGCTCGCAAAGCGCGAGCAGTACGAGGCCTGGGAAGGCTACTTCGAGGCCGTGCGCGACTACTGGATCAGCCGATCCGAGCTCGAGCGAGCTCTGGGGGGAGGTCTCGCTTCCAGCGCGAGCTCGACGAGCCACGAGCCGCCCGGCGAGCCGCCCAGCGAGCCGCCCAGCGAGCCGCCCAGCGAACACAGCCCCGAAGAACACCAGCACCAAGGGCACCAAGGGCACGAAGGAG
>JBFGAO010000232.1:0-2893 GCA_041568095.1 Steroidobacteraceae bacterium
CGCGCGCGGCGGGCCGGCGGATCCGCTACCGTGACCTGCCGCCGGCGCTCGTCGCGCTCGTGCGCTTCGGCGGGGCCGGGGAACTGCTGGGCGGCGACGCCTAGCCGCCGCCCGGCGCCGCAGTGGCGCCGTCGGTTCCGGGCTCCGCTTCCCAATCCTCGTCCAGGGGCTCGAGCGGCTCCGGTGGTACGTCGCCGTCGCGGACCAGGTACTCGCGCCGCTGCAGCCAGGCATTGCGGACGAAGGCATAGCGGTCGTAGGCGGACTCCAGCGTCTGCTCCGTCGCGAGCAGCGCAGCGCGAGCATCCACGGCACCGATGACGCCGAGCGCCGCGCGCTCTTCCGGTTCCAGGTCCAGCTGCACGCGCAGGTCCGTCTGTCCGTCGGCGACCAGTCCCAGGCTGTCGCGCAACGTGGACGGGCCAAGCAGCGGCAGCACCACATAGGGCCCGGGCGGCAGGCCCCAGCGGCCCAGCGTCTGCCCGAAATCCTCATCGTGGCGCTCCAGGCCCGCGTCAGTCGCCGGATCCAGCAGCCCGCCCAGCCCCACCGTCGAATTCAGCGCAAAGCGGCCGATTCCTGAAACCGTGTCCAGCAGCTTGCCCTGCAGCAGGCTGTTGACGATCACGGTCGGGTAGGCGAGGTGGCTCAGCAGGTTGCCGATGCCGGTCCGCACGACGCGCGGCACGTGGCGCTGGTAGCCGGTCGCGACCGGTTTCAGCAGCGCGCGGTCGAGTGCGTCGTTGAAGCGGTCCGTGCCGCGGTTCATGGGCTCCCAGGGATCCTGCGGCGACGGGCTGGTCTGGGTGGTCGCGCAGCCGGCTAGCAGCAGCGCGGCGAACATGGTGGCCGCCGTCGGAGCGGCGTTGCGGAGCTTCATGGGGCGGTGATTCTAGCGTGCGCGCTGGTCTTCGGGGCGGGGATTCGACGGGCCGGCGATCTCGCGGGCGCGGCGGCCCTTGGGCAGGTACTCCTGCAGCTCCCGGATCCGCGCGTCGAAACGCTCGCGCTGCACGTCGTTGATGCCCGGTACCGCCAGCGCGAGGCGCAGCTGGTCGATCGCCAGCGCCAGGTCGCCGCCGATCACGTGGTACTCGGACATGTAGTAATAGGCGTCGGCGACGTCGCCCGCCGCGTTGGCGGCCAGCGCCGTGAAGCGCGCCTGTTCCGCGGTAGGCGGCACGTTGTTGAACAGGTCCAGCAGCACGACGTGCGCTCGCTTCGCGTCGCCGGCCAGCATCAGCGTCTCGGCCAGGCGCATCGTGACCGGCACGCTGCGCGGGAACAGCCCCAGCGCGCGCTCGAGCGTCGCCAGCGAACCTGCGACGTCCCCGACCGCCAGCTGCGCCTGTCCAAGGGCCGTGTGGTACAGCGTGACATCCTGCCTGCGCTGCTGCAGGTCCCGCAGCAGCGGGATCGCCTCCTCCGGCGCGCCGGCCCGCTGCAGCGCCAGCGCACGGCCGTACAGCTGCGCGTCGGTCGACGGCAGGTCCGCGCTGGCCGCGACGCGGTACAGGTCGCGGAACTGGGCCTCGGGCGGCAGCGCCTGCACCGCGACGCGCTCGCGAATCAGCGCATAGCTCGCGCTGTCGCTGCCGGTCCGGCGCGGCTGCTGGGCCGCGCGGTCCCGGGTCTCGGCGATCCGCTCGGTCGTGACCGGGTGGGTACGCAGCAGGTCCGGGATCGCGTTCGCCGCGCTGCCGGAGCGCTGCTGCAGCGTCCAGAAGAAGTCGGGCATGCCGCCGGGGTCGAAGCCGGCCGCGGACAGGATCGCGATGCCGACACGGTCCGCTTCGGACTCGTTGGAGCGCGTGAAGTTGATCTGCTGCTGCGCGGCGAGCCCCTGCGCGGCGGTCATCGTGCCGAGCAGCACGTCGCCGGGCAGGCCCGTCGTCGCGCCGATCAGGATCGCCGCGAGCACCGCCGCGGCCGAGGCCAGGCTCGCGCGGCCCGCGTTCTGGATCGAGCGCGCGATGTGACGCTGCGTGACGTGCGCGATCTCGTGGGCGAGCACGCCCGCCAGCTCGCTCTCGGTGCGGGTCGCGGTCAGCAGGCCGGCGTTGATGCCGATGAAACCGCCGGGCAGCGCGAAGGCGTTGATGCCGGTGTCCCGGACCACGAAGAACGTGAACCGGTAGCCGCCCTCGTGCGCGTGGCTCGCGAGCCGCATGCCGAGCGACTGTATGTACTCGTTGACCTCGGGGTCCTCGACGACGCGTCCGGCGTCGCGCAGGCCGCGCACGATCATCAGCCCGATCTTGAATTCGTCGGCCTGCGACAGCGTCGTGCTGGCGGGGTTGCCGATGTCCGGCAGGTCGCTGCCGGGCACCTGCGCCAGGGCCGGCGGCGGCAGGACCAGCAGCAGCGACAGGGCGAGGACGGGCAGGCGCATTGGCGGAACCAGACAGGGACCTGTGTTTTCGACTGCCCGGACGGCGGATGGTTCGCCGCCGTCAGAGCGCCTCGGACGCGAAATCGGCCAGCCGCGAGCGCTCGCCGCGGACCAGCGTGACGTGCCCGGAGTGCGCCCAGCCGCGGAAGCGGTTGACGACGAAGGTCAGGCCGGAGGTCGTCTCTGTCAGGTAGGGCGTGTCGATCTGCGCGATGTTGCCGAGGCAGACGAGCTTGGTGCCCGGGCCGGCGCGCGTGACCAGCGCCTTCATCTGCTTCGAGGTCAGGTTCTGCGCCTCGTCGAGGATCAGGAAGCGGTTCAGGAAAGTCCGGCCGCGCATGAAGTTCAGCGAGCGGATCTTGATCCGGTTGCGCAGCAGGTCCTGCGTCGCGGCGCGGCCCCAGCTGCCGCCCTCCTGGCTCTGCGTCAGCACCTCGAGGTTGTCCATCAGCGCGCCCATCCAGGGCTCCATCTTCTCCTCCTCGGTGCCGGGCAGGAAGC
>JBFGAO010000233.1:0-2873 GCA_041568095.1 Steroidobacteraceae bacterium
GACGGTGCCGACGCGCATGCCCTGGCCGCGCGAGCTGCCGCGCAGCTGCGCGCGGTCGCCGACGTCGACCCGCGCCTCGCCGAGCCGCTCGGCCGCCTCGACGAGGCTCTGATTGGATTGCAGGAGGCCGGCTCGGCGCTGTCGGGCTACCTCGAGGCGCTGGACGCGGACCCGGCGCGGCAGGAGCAGGTCGAGCGCCGCGTCGCGGCGATCGAGGACCTCGCGCGCAAGCACCGGGTCGGACCGGCGGAGCTGCCGCAGCAGCTCGGGACGCTGCGCGGGCAGTTGCAGGCGCTGGAGCAGTCCGAGGTCACGCTCGGCCGGCTGGACCGCGACCTGGCCGCGACGCGCGGGCGCTATGCGGCGGCCGCCGCGGCGCTCAGCGCTGCGCGACGCAAGGCGGCGAAGAAGCTCGGCAGCGCGATCAGCGCGCTGATGAAGCAGCTCGGCATGCCCGGCGGGCGCTTCGAGGTCGCCGTCGAGACCGACACGGACGCGGAGCCGGCGCCCGACGGCCAGGACCGCGTCGAGTTCCTGGTCACCGCCAATCCCGGCCAGCCGGTCCGGCCGGTCGCGAAGGTCGCGTCGGGCGGCGAGCTGTCGCGGATCAGTCTCGCCGTGCAGGTCGCCGCGGCAGCGACGCGCGCCGGCAATTGCATGATCTTCGACGAGGTGGACGCCGGCGTCGGCGGCGCCGTCGCCGAGATCGTCGGCCGCAAGCTGCGCGAGCTCGGCGGCCGCGGGCAGGTGCTGTGCGTCACGCACCTGGCGCAGGTCGCGGGCCAGGCGCACTACCAGGTGCGCGTGTCGAAGCTGACGGACGGCCGGACCAGCCGCACGACCGTCGCGACGCTTGGCGAGGAAGAGCGGGTCGAGGAACTGGCGCGGATGCTGGGCGGCGTAGAGATCACGCGCAGCGCCCGCGAGCATGCCCGCGAGATGCTGCGTGCCGGCGGCTGATCAGTCCGCCTTCTTGCGGTTCGGGCAGTCCTTGCGCTGGCAGCGGCCGTACAGGATCAGGTTGTGCTCCTCGATCTCGAAGCCGAGCCGGTGCGCGACGTCCAGCTGGCGACGCTCGATGCCGCAGTCCATGAACTCCTCGACGTGGCCACAGTCCATGCAGACGATGTGGTCGTGGTGCTCGCCCTCGTTCAGCTCGAAGACCGCGGTCGCGCCCTCGAAATGATGGCGCTTGACCAGCGATGCGGCCTCGAACTGCGTCAGCACGCGGTAGACGGTCGCGAGCCCGATGTCCTCGCTCTGGTCCAGCAGCGCGCGGTAGATGTCCTCGGCGGACATGTGCCGGTCGGTGTTGGCTGCGAGGATCTCGAGGATCTTGACCCGCGGCAGCGTGACCTTGAGTCCGGCCTTGCGCAGGTCGCTGGTTTCCACGGTCTTTCTCCATCGCCGCGGCTGGCGGCGATTCCGCTATGATGCGCGGCATTATCGCCCAGGATCGATGACCATGCGACTGCCCCGGCCCCGCTTCCTCGTGCTCGCCGCAGTGCTGCTGCCGCTGCTCGCATCCGGCTGCGTCTACCGGATGAACGTGCAGCAGGGCAACCTGCTGGACCGCGAGCAAGTCGAGCAGCTCGAGGTCGGCATGACCCGCAGCCAGGTCCGCTTCCTGCTGGGCACGCCGATGGTCGTCGATGCCTTCAATGACGAGCGCTGGGACTACGTCTACCGGCTGCGCTACGGCAGCACGCGCAAGGTCGACAAGCGCCACCTCGTCGTGTGGTTCGACGGCGACAAGGTCGTGCGCATCGAGGAGCCGATCCCGCCGGAGGACGCGGCCTCATCCACGAGGGGCTGAGCCCTTCCCCATCGTCCGTCCCTCGCGCGCGAGCCGCCGGCGCCGCTCGCGAGGGTCGTGCTTGAGTGGTCGCAGCACTTCGACGCGGTCGCCGTCCTCGAGCGGCTGGTCGGCGCCGACCTCGCGACCGAAGATCCCGTAACCGCAGCGCGACGCGTCGATGTCCGGGTGCCGGGCCAGGATCCCTGAGGCCTCGACGGCGGCCGCGGCGGTGCTGCCGGCCGGCAATTCGAGCTCCAGCACGGTCTGCCGGTCAGGCTCGGCGCATACGACCTCGATGCGGATCCGTTCAGCGCCCACCGTAGACCTCCCGCGCGCGGCGCCCGAAGGCGTCGACGAGCTGGTTGCAGGCGTCCTCGAAGGCCTTGCCGAGCGCCAGCGCACCCAGCAGGCCGCTGGTCTCGAAGCGCACGCGCAGGTCGGCGCGGGTCCCTGCCGTTGCGATCGGCAGGAAGTCCCAGCGGCCCTCGAGGAAGCGGAACGGGCCCTCGACCAGGCGCATCTCGACGGAGCGCCCCGGGTCGAGGCTGTTGCGGGTCGTGAAGCTGGCCCGCACCAGCCCGCGCGCGAGGCCGAGGCGCACCGTGACGGCGATGCCCTCGTCGGACAGCACGACGGCCGCCGTGCACCACGGCAGGAATTCCGGGTAACGCTCGACGTCGGTCACGAGCACGTACATCTGCTCGGCCGAGTACGGCAGCAGCGCACTGCGCCGGACCTCACGCACCTTCGGTATCCCTCATGGCCGGCCATTGTCCCCAAGCGTCGTGGCACGGACAACGTGCCGGTACCGCTAGAATGCGCGCGGGACGGGAGAGCGCATGACAGCACAGGCACAGACATCCGGCACGATCGCGCTCAACCGCAAGGCGAAGCACGACTACTTCATCGACGAGCGCTACGAGGCCGGCGTCGCGCTGCAGGGCTGGGAGGTCAAGGCGCTGCGCGCCGGCAGGCTGCAGCTGCAGGAAAGCTACGTGCTGCTGAAGGGCGGCGAGGCCTGGTTGTTCGGTGCGCACGTGTCCCCGCTGCCGACGGCCTCGACCCACCGCATCCC
>JBFGAO010000234.1:0-2861 GCA_041568095.1 Steroidobacteraceae bacterium
AGGCAGCCGGCGCGGCCGCGGCCGGGCCCAGGACCCGGTCGAGCTCGGCCAGCTGGATTTCGAGCACCTCCCCCAGTCCGGGCGGCAGTTCCTGCGAGCGCAGCGCCTGCCAGCGCTCGCGCGCGAGCGCCAGGTCGTCGCGCCGCAGCGCGACCAGGCCGCCGTACCACAGCGCGCGCGGGTTGTCGGGCGCCATCCGGGCGGCCTGCTCGAACAGCTCCCCCGCCCGGCCGTCGAGCTCGCGCTCGTCGTTCATCGCCATCGCCTCGGCATAGCCGAGTAGCGCATCGGGATCCTGGCCGCCGGAACGGGTGTAAGCCTGCGCGTAGGCGTCGCGCGCGCCGGCGTAATCGCCCATGACCGTCTTCGAACGTCCCAGCAGCTTCCAGCCCTCGACATCGTCCGGGGCGAGGGACAGCCGCTGCTCGAGGCCGGCGACGGCCTGCCGCAATTCCGGCGCCGCCTGCTCCGTGCCGGCAGCCGCATGGGAGCCGTCGTCCCAGGGCCAGTCGCTGAGCCAGAAGTAACTGGCGAAGGCGGCGACCGGCAACAGCACCGCGACCGCGGCGGCCGAGCGCCGCGCCGGCTGCGGCCTGTCGCCGGAGCGGGCACTCAGCAGTGGCAGTGCGAGCGCCAGCACGGCGCCGGCTGCCAGCAGCACCGTGATCAGCAGGAAGGCGCTCATGCCTCGCCGCCCGCGTCGTCGAAGGCCGCGGGGTCGCTTCGCGCTGCGCGGACACGTCGCATGATCACGACGACGGCGACGCCGAGCCCGCCGGCCAGCAGCAGCGCCGGCGCGGCCCACAGCAGCCAGGTGCGCGGCGCGACCGGCGGGCGGAACAGCACGAAGTCGCCATAGCGCTCGGTCATGAACTGGCGGATCTCGTCGTCGCTGCGGCCCTGCTGCATCAGCTCGCGGACCTCGCGGCGCAGGTCGGCGGCCAGCGTAGCGTTCGAGTCCGCAATGGTGTTGTTCTGGCAGACCAGGCAGCGCAGCTCGCGCGTCAGGTTCTCGTAGCGCGCCTGCAGCGCCGGATCGTCGAAGGCGCGCTCGGGGTCGATCGCCAGCGCGCTGGCGGCCAGCAACAGCGCCCCCAGTGCGGCAATGAGGCCCGCCTTCATGGCGCGCCCGCCTGCGCCAGCAGCGGCAGGAAGTCGCGCTGCCAGATCGCCATCGTCAGCGGCCCGATCTGCTTCTGCAGCACCCTGCCGTCAGCGCCGATCAGGAAGGTTTCCGGCGCACCATAGACACCCCAGTCGATCGCCGCCCTGCCCTCCTGGTCGACGGCGACGGCAACGTAGGGGTTGCCGAGGCGCTGCAGCCACTGCAGCGCGAGCGCGCGATCGTCCTTCCAGTTCAGGCCGACCATCGGCACGCGCTGGCTGCGCGCGATCTCGACCAGTACGTCGTGCTCCTCGCGGCAGCCGCCGCACCAGGTCGCCCAGACGTTCAGCAGCCACGGCTGCCCGGCGAAGTCGGCCGTGCTGACCCGCCAGTCCGGGTCGCCCAGCGACGGCAGGTCGAAGGCCGGCGCCGGCTTGCCGATCAGCGGCGACGGGATCCGGCGCGGGTCCTTCTGCAGGCCGATCACGAAGAAGACGACCAGCGCCGCGAAGGCCGCGATGGGCAGCAGGAAGCGCAGCTGGGACCGGGTCATGGCGTGTCGGCCATCGCGCGGGCCGGGACGTCTTCGCGCAGCTCGGCCCGGCGCCGGTAACGCCGGTCGGCCGCGGCGATGCCGCCGCCCAGCGCCATCAGGATCGCGCCGAGCCAGATGTAACGGATCAGCGGCTTGTACTGCAGCCGCATGCTCCAGCGGCCGCCGCCGAGATCCTCGCCCAGCGCCGCGAACAGGTCGCGGGCCGCGCCGACCTCGATGCCGGCCTCGGTCATCGGGTTGCCGCCGGAGTTGTACAGCCGCTTCTGCGGCTTCAGCGTCGCGATCGGCCGTCCGTCCGACGACACCTCGACGTCTGCCTCGACGCCGGTGAAGTTCGGGCCACGCACGTCGCGGATCGACGCGAAGCGGAACTCATAGCCGGAGATCGTCGCCGAGTCGCCGGGCGCGAGCGCGATGTCCTTCTCGATCTTGAAGGCCTCGACGCCCGTCACGCCCAGCGTGAACAGGCCCACGCCGAAATGCGCGACGGCCATGCCCAGCGCCGCGCCCGGCAGCGAGCCGCCCGTGCGCCAGCGGCGCAGCGGGATCATCAGCGCAGAGGCCATGATCCACAGGCCCAGCGCGAAACCCAGCGTCGCAAGCGGCCGGACCTCGCCGTAGGCGGCGACGCCGATCACGATCGCGGCGGCGACCGCTGCGCCGCCCAGCCAGGCGAGGCGCATGCCGACCGTCGCGAGCCGCGTGCGCTTCCAGCTCGCGTGCATGCCGATGCCCAGCAGCAGCAGCAGCGGCAGCATCGGGACCAGGAACACCAGCTCGAAGTACGGCGGGCCGACCGAGATCTTGCCGAGCGCCAATGCGTCGATGAACAGCGGGTACAGCGTGCCGAGCAGGATCAGGCCCAGTGCCGCGACCAGCAGCGCGTTGTTCAGCAGCAGGAAGGTCTCGCGGGAGCCGGCCTCGAAGCCGGCCTCCGACTTCATGCGCGGCGCGCGCCAGGCATACAGCGCCAGCGCGCCGCCGATCACCGCGGTCAGGAAGCCGAGGATGAACAGGCCGCGGGCCGGGTCGGTTGCGAAGGCGTGCACCGAGACCAGCACGCCGGAGCGCACGAGGAAGGTGCCGAGCAGCGACAGCGAGAACGCGCTGACCGCGAGCAGCAGGGTCCAGCTCTTGAACAGCCCGCGCTGCTCCGTGACGGCCAGCGAGTGGATCAGCGCCGTGCCGGCCAGCCAGGGC
>JBFGAO010000235.1:0-2853 GCA_041568095.1 Steroidobacteraceae bacterium
CCGCTGCCGGACTACCTGGTCCGGACCTACAGCTGGGCCTACCTGCGCCCGCGCAGCCTGCGGCTGCTCGACCGGCACCTCGTCGTCAACGGCATCCTGTGGGGCAACTACCGGCGCCTCGTCGAAGCGGCCTGCGTGGAATTCGCGGCGGGCCAGCGGCTGCTGCAGGCGGCCTGCGTCTACGGGGACCTGTCGGCCCGGCTCGCCGAACAGGTGGGGCCGGCCGGGTCGCTGGTAGTCATCGACGTCGCGCCCGTGCAGGTAGACCACCTGCGCCGCAAGCTCGCCGGCCGCGACAACGTCGTGGTCCGGGTCGCCGACGCCGCCGCGCCGCAGCGCCACTCCTACGACGGCGTCTGCTGCTTCTTCCTGCTGCACGAGATCCCGGACCGCGAGAAGCGCCAGGTCGTCAATGCGCTGCTGGCGGCGGTCCGTCCCGGCGGCCGCGCGGTATTCGTCGACTACCACCGGCCTGTCGCCTGGCACCCGCTGCGCGCGGTGATGGCCGCCGTGTTCCGCTGGCTGGAACCCTATGCAGACGGCCTGCTGGCGACGCGGATCCGCGACCTCGCGGAACGCCACGCCGACTTTGCCTGGCGCCACACGACCCGCTTCGGCGGGCTGTACCAGCAGGTCGTCGCGGAGCGGGTGCGCTAGAAGCGCAGCCGGAAACCCGCGAGCGCCGTGCGCGGCGCGCCGGGCCGCGCGCCGGCCGGCCGCCAGGCGACGTTGTAGGCCTCGCCGGTCAGGTTCTCGACGCTCGCGAACAGCCGCATCGAAGCGGTCAGGTCGAATTCGGCGCTGAGGTCCACGAGCGTGCGCGCATCCACGCGCTCGCCGGGCGGGATCGTGCCGGCGCCGGCCTGCGAGCGCGCCGCGTCGACGTGGTTGACCGTCAGTGTCGCGCGCCAGCGCCCGGCGTCGATGCCGGCGTTCAGCGTCAACTGGTGCTCGGGCAGGTAGGGGAGGCTGTCTCCGGCCTGCACGTCGCGCCACTCGGAGAAGTCGCTGCGGAAGCTGCTGCGGAACTCGCCGCGCGTCCAGGTGTAGACGGCGGACAGCGGCACGGACACGCGCCAGCCCAGCGCCTCTCCGGCGTCCCAGCCGGCGGTCAGTTCCAGCCCGTGCACGCGTGCGGCGCCGCCGTCGTACTGCTGGCCGATGCTGCAGCCGCCGCCGGTCGACGCGGTGCAGGTCCCGACCAGGTTCTCGTAGTCGACCAGGAAGCCCATCGCCTCAAGCCGCGCCGCGCCGCGCTCGTAGCGCAGCCCCGCCTCGTAGTTCCAGGACTGCTCAGGGTCGTTGCCGGAGCCGGGCGACGGGTTCACGAAGCCGCGGTGCAGGCCTGCGACCAGCAACAGGCCGCCGCCGGCCGCGCGCGTGATGCCCAGGCCGGGCATGTACGCGTCGACCGTGTCGCGGTTCGTGGCCGCGGGGCCCGTGCGGCCCGGGTCCGCCGCGCCCCAGCGGCGCTGGCGCAGCGCGATACGCTCCCAGCGCAGCCCGGGCGTCAGCGTCCAGTCGCCGACCCGCAGCGTGTCGCGCAGGTACGCGGCCCAGGCCTCTGCGTCGCCGACGCGGTTGTCCTGGCTGCCGGGTGCGCCGGCGGAGGCGAGCACCATGCGCCCGTCCTGCATCGTGTAGCGATCGTCCTGCTGGAAGCGGTCTTCCTCGTCGCGGTGGTAGCGCAGCGAGAACTCGAGTTCGTGCGCGACCGGGCCGGTGTCGAAGCCGACACCGAGCACCGTCTGCAGGCCGGCGGCGTAGTAGCGCCGCGCGTTGTTTCGCACGCGCAGCGCGCCTGCTGCGCTCGTCGTGCCCGGCGCGCCGATGAGCGCCGCGTACTCGGCGGGAAAGGCCGACGGGTCGCCGAGCACGGCCGCGAGGCTCGTGTAGGCGGTGTCTGCGGCATTGCGGACGTCGTTCAGCTTGTACCAGGCGCGCTCGGTGGCCGTGTGGTAGGCGACGGTGGTCAGGTCGACGCGATCGGCAAGCTGGATGCGGTGCGTCAGCTGCCGCGTCCAGTGCCGGACATCGAGGTGGTCCGCCTGGCTCGCGCGGTAGCGCCGGTACGGGTCGGCACGGAAGTCCGCTGCGGCGAGGCCGAGGTAGGTCTCGTCCGAATCCTCGTCGCTGTGCTGCAGCTTCAATTCCAGCGACTGCTGCTGCCCCGAGCCCGCCGCCGGGCGCAGCACGAGCTTGGCGACGTAGTCGCCGAGCTCGTAGCCGGTGCCGCCGCCGGAGTCGAGGCGCTTGAAGCCGTCCGAGCGCTCCTGCAGCGTCTCGAGGCTGAGGCCGAGGTCGAAGGCACGGCCGGTCCGGACGTAACCGCCGAGCAGCGCGCGGCCACGCAGCGTGCCGTGGTCGCCGCCGGTGATGTCGAGGCTGCCGGACGGCCCGGCGCCCGGGCGCCCCGGCACCGGCGCCGAGTAAAAGCCGACCGCGCCGGCGACGGTCTGCGGGCCGTACTTGATCGCGGCCGGTCCCTTGCTGACCTCGACCGCGCTCATCCTTGCGATGCGCGGGAAGTAGTAAGCGGATGGCGCGGCGTAGGGCGCCGGTGCGATCGGCACGCCGTCCTCCAGCACGGCGATCTTGGCGTTGCGGTCGGTGCCGGAGCCGCGGATGCCGATGCTCGGCCGCAGCCCGAAGCCTTCCTCCTCGACCAGGTTCAGGCCGGGCACCTGGCGCAGCACGCGGTTGACGTCGGCGTAGCCGTGCTGCCCGAGCACGGCGGCGTCGAGCAGCTGCACCGAGCCGGCGGCAGCCGAGACCTGCGCGCGTGTCGCGGTCACGACGATACGCTCGAGCAGCGCGGGCGCGGCCTCGTCGGCAGCGGCGGTGCCGGCGGCG
>JBFGAO010000236.1:0-2813 GCA_041568095.1 Steroidobacteraceae bacterium
CGGCGCCAGCCGGGCGGCCAGCGCGATCGCCTCGAACAGGCTGCCGGGGTCGGCGCGGCCGCTGCCCGCCAGGTCCAGCGCCGTGCCGTGGTCCACCGAGGTCCGCAGGAACGGCAGCCCGAGCGTCACGTTGACCGCGCGGCCGAAGCCGGCGTGCTTGACCACCGGCAGGCCCTGGTCGTGGTACATCGCGAGCACCGCATCGGCCTCGGCGAGCGCGGCGGGCGTGAAAGCCGTGTCGGCGGGCAGCGGGCCGCGCGCGCGGATGCCGCGCGCCGCGGCCTCGGCGATCGCCGGCGCGATGACGTCGCCATCCTCGTGCCCGAGCTGGCCGGACTCGCCGGCATGCGGGTTCAGCCCGCAGACGGCGATCCGCGGCAACGCGATGCCGAGCCACTGCTTGAGCCCGCGGTCGAGCACCTCCAGCGTCTGCACCAGCCCGTCGACTGACAGCGCCGCCGGCACGGCGGCCAGCGGCAGGTGGGTCGTCGCCAGCGCGACGCGCAGCGTGCCGGCGATGAGCAGCATGACCGGCTGCGGCGCGCCGCTGCGCGCGGCCAGGTATTCGGTGTGTCCGGAGAAGGGCCGCCCGGGCGCGGCCAGCGCCGATTTCTGCACCGGCGCCGTCACCATCGCCGCGAACCGGCCGGCCAGGCAGCCATCGATCGCGGCGTCGAGCTGCGCCAGCACGCCGGCGGCGTTGGCCGCTTCGATGCGCCCCGGCGTCACGGGCGCCGCGAGCGGCAGCGCCAGCACCGGCATCCGGCCGGCGACCTGCGGGCGGGGTTCGTCGCCAGGCTGCCAGACGGAGACGGTGACCGGCCGGTCCAGCAGTTCGGCGCGTGACTGCAGCAGCGCGGGGTCGCCCGCGAACACCAGTTCGCAGGGCCAGTCGCGCATTGCGGCGGCGACCGCGAGGTCCGGGCCGATGCCGGCCGGCTCGCCGGTCGTCAGGACGATCCGGCTCAGGGGTGGCGGATCTCGACGAAGGCCTCGTCGCGGAGTCGGCGCAGCCACAACTCGGTCTCCTCGTCGACCTTGCTCTCACGCAGCGCCGTCAGCACGCGCTGGCGGCGCAACTCGTCGCTCTGGTCGTGCGAGCGCCGGCCCAGCAGCTGCACGATGTGCCAGCCGAACTGGGTCCGGAACGGCTCGCTGATCTCGCCCTCGTCGAGGGCCAGGAGCCTTTCCTCGAACACCGGGTCGAAGGTGCCCGGCGAGGTCCAGCCGAGGTCGCCGCCCTGGCTCGCCGAACCCGGGTCCTCGGAACTCACGCTGGCGAGCACCTCGAAGGACTCGCCGGCGAGGATGCGGTCCCTGATCGCGTTCAGGCGCTGGCGCGTCGTCGCATCGTCCTGCACCTCGTTGGGCCGCATCAGGATGTGGCGCGCATGCACCTGCTCGACGATCATCGGCTCGGCGCCGCCGCGCAGGTCGTCGAGGCGCACGATGTGGAATCCGGTCGGCGTCCGCACCGGCCGGTGCACCTGCCCCGGCTCCATCGCGACGACCATGTCGGCGATGAACTGCGGCAGCTGCGAGATCCGCCGCCACCCGAGCTTGCCGCGCTCCAGCGCGGACTGCGCCTGCGAGTAGGCGAGCGCGAGCTGGCCGAAGTCCTCGCCGGCGCTTGCGCGGGCGTGGATCTCGTCGGCGAGCGCCTCGGTCCGGGCCGTCTGCTCGGCGGTTGCCGACTCGGGAACCGACAGCAGGATGTGCGAGACGTCGAACTCGGTGTTCGCGCCGACCAGCTGCGACTGCCGCGCCAGCGCCTGCTCGAGCTCGCGCGGCGACACGTAGATGCGCGGGAAGACGTCGCGCTGCCGCAGCATCGTCATCGTGATCTCGCGGCGCATCTCGTCGCGGTACGCGGCGTAGTCGATGCCCTGCGACGCCATCAGAAGCGGCATCTGCTCGAACGGCACGCCGTTGCGCTCGGCCAGCTCGCGCAGCGCCGAGTTCAGCATCTCCTCCGAGACGCGGACGCCGACCCGCGCGGCGCGCTGCATCTGGATCTCCTGCAGGATCAGCCGCTCGAGCACCTGCTGCCGGATCACGTCGGCGGGCGGCAATTGCACGTTCTGGCCGCGCAGCCGCTCCTCGATCATCCCGATCTGGGATTCCAGCTGGCTCTGCAGCACGACACCGTCGTTGACGAGCGCGACGACCCGGTCCAGCAGCTGGCCGCGGTCGGACAGCCCGCGCGTCTGCGCACCGGCGGCAGTCAGTGTCAGGGCGGCGAGCAGCGTGACAAGAACTCGGGTCATGGCGGGCCCAGGTCAGGGTAGGGGGGCGGCAGGGTCGGGGGAGTATCCACGAATGCCCCGCCGCAGGAAAGCCTCATCGCTGGTTCCGACCGACGACAGCCCCCTGAGTTCCAGCTGCAGGATCACCGAGGTGTCGTGCTGGCCGGTCCGGTTCGAGATGTAGCGCCTGCCCAGCAACCGGATGCGCCAGCAGCAGCCCCCGTACTCGAAGCCGGCGAAGCTGTCGATCGAGGTCTTCTCGCGCAGCGAGTAGACCTGGCGAGCGAACAGCTGCCAGGATGGCGACAGCCGCCAGGCCACCGACGCGTCCCACTGCTCGAGGCGGCCCTCGCGGTAGCGGTAACCGGCGTTGACGACGGTGTCGGGCCGCGGCCGGTACTGGATGCTGGCCTGGCCGAGCACCGTGTTCGACTCGTCCGGGTCCCACTCCATCGCCAGCGCCAGGCTCCAGTGCCGGTAGGCGCGCAATTCCAGCTCGCCGACCAGGTTCGACGCGCTGCGGGTCCCGGCCGGCTCGCCGGGCAGCGCGACGCGGGGCCGCTCGAA
>JBFGAO010000237.1:0-2801 GCA_041568095.1 Steroidobacteraceae bacterium
CCGCCATCGACCTCGAGCCGGACCTCGCGCCCGCTCGCGTCGATGCGCTGCCGCGCCTCGGCGACCTTGCCGAGCACCGGGCCGATGAACTGCTGGCCGCCGAAGCCCGGGTTCACCGACATCAGCAGCAGCAGGTCGATCGATTCCAGCGTGTGGTCCAGCCAGGACAGCGGCGTCGCCGGGTTCAGCACCAGCCCGGGCCGGCAGCCGGCGTCGCGGATCAGCCGGATCGTCCGGTCGACGTGCCGGCTCGCCTCCGGATGGAAGCTGATCCAGGTCGCGCCCGCCTCGGCGAAGGCCGGCACCAGTGCGTCGACCGGTTCCACCATCAGGTGCACGTCGATCGGCGCCTGCACGCCGTGGCGGCGCAGCGCCGCGCAGACCAGCGGCCCGACCGTCAGGTTCGGCACGTAATGGTTGTCCATCACGTCGAAGTGGATCCAGTCCGCGCCGGCCGCCAGCACGGAATCGACTTCCTCGCCGAGCCGCGCGAAGTCGGCGGACAGGATGGACGGCGCAATCACGGCTGGCAGCATCGGGGACCTCCGGCGGCGCTACTGTAACCGAGCCGGCGGCCGGCCCGCTAACGCAGCCCGCGCGTGCTGCGGATCCGCTCCCAGGCCGCCTGGATCGCCTGCGTCTTCTGCTTCGCGACCTCGAGCATCGGTTCCGGCAGGCCTTTCGCGAGCAGCTTGTCCGGGTGGTTCTGGCTCATCTGGCGGCGGTAGGCACGCTTGACCTCGGCGTCGGTCGCACCGGGCGGCACGTCGAGCAGCTCGTAGGCGTCGGCCAGCGCGTCGCGGTCCGGCGGCGGCCGCGGCGGCGCGCCGCCGGGTGTCGCGCCGAAGCCCTGCAGGCGCAGCACCGTCTCGAGGTGCGCGAACTCCAGGCCGCCGATGCCGAGCGCCGCGGCGATGCGCCGCAGCGCCTCGCGCGACGCGCCGCGCATGCCGTCGCCCATCAGCGCCGCGCGCATCTGGATCTCGAGGAACATCCGCAGCAGGTCCGTGCGGCGCCCGCAGACGCGGCGCAGCTCGGCGAGCGCCGCGTCGAGGTCGAAGCCCGCCGCCTTGCCGTCCGTGTAGCAGCCGATCGCCGCGCGCGTGTCGGCCTCGCCGAGCCCGAGCTGCCGGAAGACCTGGCGGGCCGCCGCGATGTCCTGCTCGGACACGCGGCCGTCGGCCTTCGCGACATGGCCCATGACCGTGAACGCGGTACGGAAGAAGGTCGCGCGCACCGTGGCCGGATCGGCGCCGGCGACGCCGCCCGCCCGAGCCTGGTCGAACAGGTGGCCGACCAGGATCCCGATCAGCACGCCGAGCGGGCCGCGGCCGATCAGCCAGCCCAGCAAGGCGCCGACGATCTTGCCCGTCCAGTCCATGCCACCTTCCTTGACCGCGCCGGCGACGCGCTGCAAGATTCCGCGCTCCCCGCAGCGCCCGGCGCCGGCGCCATCGTAACAGGGGCCCCTGCCGATGACCGATCCCGTCGTGTTCGAGACCTCGCTGTCCGGGCTGGCGCTGCTGCACCGGGGCAAGGTGCGCGACAACTACGAGTTGCCCGGCGGCCGGATGCTGATCGTCGCGACCGACCGGCTGTCCGCCTTCGACGTCGTGCTGCCCGACCCGATCCCGGGCAAGGGCCGGATGCTGACGGCGATCTCGAACTTCTGGTTCGCGCGCACGGCGCAGATCGTGCCGAACCACCTGACCGGCGAGCCGCTGTCGCGCTGGGTCGCGGACCCGGGCGAACGCGCGCTGCTGGAGGGCCGCGCCGTCGTCGTGCGGCGGCTGCAGCCGCTGCCGGTGGAGGCCGTCGTGCGTGGCTACCTGGCCGGTTCCGGCTGGAAGGACTACCGCGCGACCGGCCAGGTCTGCGGGATCCCGCTGCCGTCCGGCCTCGCGCAGGCCGCGCGCCTGCCGGAACCGCTGTTCACGCCGGCCAGCAAGGCGCCGGCCGGCCAGCACGACGAGAACATCTCCTTCGACCAGGCCGTCGCGACCGTCGGCGCGCCGGCGGCGCAGCGGATCCGCGAGCTGTCGCTGGCGCTGTACGCGCACGCGGCCGAGTACGCGCGGGCGCGCGGCCTGATCATCGCCGACACCAAGTTCGAGTTCGGGATCGACGAGCAGGGCCGCGTCGTGCTGATGGACGAGGTGCTGACGCCCGACTCGTCGCGCTTTTGGCCGCTCGATGGCTGGCGCGAAGGCGCGAGCCCGCCATCCTTCGACAAGCAGTACGTCCGCGATTACCTCGAGACGCTGGACTGGGACAAGCGCCCGCCAGGCCCGCGGCTGCCTGCGGAGGTCATCGCGCGCACCGCGGACAAGTACGCCGAGGCGCAGCGCCGGCTGACCGGCTGAATCAGCGCGCGCGCTCCGCCCAGCGACGCACCCGCTCGTGGATCGCCGCGAGCCCGTCGGTCAGCGCGGCCGGCCCCGGCTGCAGGATCACCGAGGACTTGATCTCGTGCAGCTCGCCGTCGCGGACCGCCGGCAGCGCCGCCCAGCCGGGCCGCGCAGCAACGCGCTCCGGCCGGAACTTCTTGCCGCACCAGGAACCGAGGATCATGTCCGGCCGCCGCCGCAACACCTCGCCGGGGTCGGCGATGATCCGGTCGCGGCCCAGCGGCATCGCGGCGAGGTCGGCGAAGCAGTTGTCGCCGCCGGCCGCCTCGACCAGCTCGCCGACCCAGCGGATGCCGGCGATCATCGGCTCGTCCCACTCCTCGAAGTAGACGCGCGGCCGGCGCGGCAGCCGCGCCGCAGCGGCGCGAACCTCGTCGACGCCGGCCACGAGCC
>JBFGAO010000238.1:0-2731 GCA_041568095.1 Steroidobacteraceae bacterium
GAAGGACTCCAGC
The DNA here is from genome assembly GCA_041568095.1 of Steroidobacteraceae bacterium. Lineage (GTDB taxonomy): Bacteria > Pseudomonadota > Gammaproteobacteria > Steroidobacterales > Steroidobacteraceae > SCUD01. Next base: position 14 of record JBFGAO010000238.1, read on the forward strand.
AGTTCCAGCGTCGCCTCGCTGACCGCGCCGTCGGCGGGCCAGCAGCCGCGCGGCCGCAGGCCGAAGCTGCGGCTGAACACCTGCAGCGCGCGCGCGAGGTGCCAGCGCGCGCGGTCCGCGCCACCCGGGTAGGCGCCCGCTGCGGGCAGTTCGAGGCCCGGCTGCGTTTCCTGCGCGGCGCCGAAGTCGAACAGCAGCGGCAGGATCGGGTGGCCCCAGGGAGAGACCGACAGCTCGACGCGGCCGCTGCCAGCCAGCCGCCGGTAGCGCGGCACGAGGCCCGACAGCACGTCCGCGATGCACTCGAGCAGCAGCCGGCAGTCGGCCGGGCGGAAGCCGCGCTCGCGCGCCATCAGTTCGGCGGCGCGCGGGTCGCCGCGGCGCACCGACTCGCCGAGCCAGGCCAGGTGATACCAGACTGCGAGGTCCTGGAGCTGCTGCGGGTCCGCGCTGCCGAGCCGCCCCTCGCGGAGCAGCTGCGCACAGCGCTCGGCCAGATCGCGATAGGCGGGGAAGCGCTCGACCTGGTGCTCGCGGTGCGCGCGCAGGCAGGCCTGCGCGAGTCCCGGCCACAGCGAACGGTCGGCGGGCAGGCCCTCCGGCGTCAGCAGCGCGACCACCCGGTCGCGCAGCGGCGCGCCGCTGCGCAGGTGCGCTGCAAGGCTCGTGCAGTAGTCGTCGAGCTGCTCCAGCAGCACCGGCGAGAAGTTCACGACCGCGCAGGCCCCCGGCACCGCTTCGAGGTGCACGACCATGTCCACGTAGTCCTTGATGCCGTGCAGGTAGGTCCAGGGGCGGCGATGCTCCCCGGTGATCTGGTCACGGTACTGGGGCTGGTGCAGGTGCCAGCAGAGCACGACGTTCAGGCGCGGGTCGACGGCTTCGTCCAAGGCTGGGCGGTCCTTCTGGGGGCAAGGCGGGATCGTCCCGCAGTCTAGCAGCGCCCGGCAGGCGGTCCGGCAGGATCCAAGCCCTTGCCGGACTTGACTACTATTAAGTTCGCACTATTATGCACATCCTAATGCTGCCGTTTGCGCAGTAAGCAGCGATCAGGAGTAGCGGCCTTGGCCGAGGCGGCGACAGAAGCGGACGAGCGGGACCGGCTGGCGCAGAAGTTCCAGAAGGAGCTGAACGCCGGCCTGGTCGGCTACGTGCTGCTCGCGGTGCTCGAGCAGGCCGACGAGGACCTTTACGGCTACCAGATCGCGAAGCGCCTGCAGCGGCTCGCCGGCGGCGACGCACCCGTCAAGCAGGGCGCGCTGTATCCGGTGCTGCGCCAGCTGTCCGCGAACGGCCTGCTGGCCAGCCGCATCGTGCCGTCCTACTCGGGGCCGCCGCGGCGCTACTACCGGATCACGGCCGCGGGCCGCGCGGTGCTGGCCGACTGGCGATCCATCTGGCACGCGACCCGCGACTTCGTGGATGGAATAACGGACCCTGAGGGAGCATCGTCATGAACCAGGCATCGGCCCCGCGCTCGATCGATCAGTACCTCGCCGCACTGCGCGCCGCGCTGGCCGGCGAGGACCCGGCGCTGGTGCAGGACGCGCTGTACGACGCCGAGGAGTACCTGCGCGCCGAGGTCGCGGCCAGTCCCGGGCGCAGCGAGGCCGACACGCTGGAACTGATCGCGAGCACCTATGGCGCGCCCGAGGAAGTCGCCGAGGCCTACCGCAACACCGAACAGCAGGTCCGCACCGCCCTCGCGCCGCCGGCCCGCCAGGCGCCCCGCTCGCTGCCGGGCCGCTTCTTCGGCGTCTACGGCGACTCGCGCGCCTGGACCGCGATGTTCTTCATGCTGCTGTCGCTGGTGACCGGCATCTTCTACTTCACCGCGACGGTGACGGGCCTGTCGATGACGCTGGGCCTTTCGCTGCTGATCATCGGCATCCCGTTCTTCCTGCTGTTCGTCGGCTTCACGCGCGTGCTGTCGCTGGCCGAGGGGCGGCTGATCGAGGGCCTGCTGGGCCAGCGCATGCCGCGCCGGCCGCTGTACCCGAAGAAGGACTTGCCGGTGCTCGAGCGGATCAAGAACATGCTCCTGGACCGCCGCACCTGGACGACGATGCTGTACTTCCTGCTGATGCTGCCGCTGGGAATCGTCTACTTCACGATCGCCGTGACCGGGCTCTGCGTGGCGCTGGGCCTCGTGTTCGGTCCGCTGGCGGCGCTGCTGACCGGCGGCGACTTCCTGCCCGCATCGATCGACGTCGACGGCGCGATCTACCACGGGCCGTCGCTGGCGATGGCACCGCTGATCCTGGTCCTCGGCGTGCTGCTGCTGACGGTCGTGCTGCACCTGGCGCGCGGTATCGGTCGGCTGCACGGCCAGCTGGCCAAGAACCTGCTGGTCGCGCGCGCGGCGAGCGAATGAGCCCCCTTCCCGCCCTCTTGCTGGCAGCCCTGGCAGGCGCGCCGTTCTCGGCGCCGTCCGCGCCGGCGCTGCGCTGCCTGCCGGACGACTCGGGTTTCCTGGTCATGCGGCTGCGCGGCAGCCTCGAGGCCGACCTCGACTGGCGCGGAGCCGGCCTGGACTGCACCGGCATGTCGCGCCCGGACGGGCGTGGCCTGCGCCTGCGCTTCGCGGGACAGTCGCGCGGCGGCCACCTTGCCGTCGTGTTCGCGGTCAGCGCTATCGACGAAGGCGAAACAGCCAGTGGCGTGCCGGTCAACCTGACGCTGCTCGACGAGGCCGGCGAGCGAATCTATGGCACGCGC
>JBFGAO010000239.1:0-2682 GCA_041568095.1 Steroidobacteraceae bacterium
TCGCGCGACCGGCAGGGCCCCGGCCGCGAGGCCGGGCGCGTCGTCGAGCGCTGCGACGTTTATTACCGGGACAGCTGGGAGGAGCGGATCGACGGCTACGACGTGACCTATGAGTACGCTGGCCGCCGTTACTCGACCCGCACGCCCTACGACCCGGGCGACCGCATCCGGATCCGGGTCGACGTGAGCCCGGTCGGCTAGAATGCGCGCATGAAGGGGATGCCGCCTGCGCTGCTCGCGACGCTGTGCCTGGCTCTGGGGGCCGGGCCGGCCGTGGCCGGTCCCGGCGCGGGCTCAGAGGCGCCCGCGTCGCGGACCAGCCGCCCGCGTGCCGAGCGCGCGATCTCGCTGGACGAGGCGGTCGCGCGGGCGGAGCGGCGGCATGGCGCGCGCGCCGTGCGTGCCGAGGAAAAGCGGCGCGGCGACCGGCTGGTCTACCGGATCCGGCTGCTGGGGGACGACGGGCGCGTATTCGAGGTGACCGTCGACGCCGAGACCGGCGCCGAGCGCTGAGTCGCCGATGCGGCTGCTCGTGGTCGAGGACGAGCCGGCGCTGCGCGAGACGCTCGCCCAGCAATTCCGCGACGCCGGCTTCGCCGTCGACCTTGCTGCCGACGGCATCGAGGGAGAGTACGCCGGCGCCGAATTCCCGATAGACGTCGCGGTCGTCGACCTGGGCCTGCCCGGCCGTTCCGGCCTCGATGCGATCCGCGCCTGGCGCACCGCCGGCCACGCCTTCCCGGTGCTGATCCTGACCGCCCGCGACAGCTGGCAGGAGAAGGTTGCCGGGCTCGATGCAGGCGCCGACGACTACGTCACGAAGCCCTTCCGCTTCGAGGAGGTGCTGGCGCGCGTGCAGGCACTGCTGCGCCGCTCGGGCGGCTGGTCGCAGCCGCTGCTGAGCTCCGGCGCGATCGAGCTCGACACGCGCAGCCAGGAGGTCCGCGTCGACGGCGAGCCGGTCGAACTGACCGCCTTCGAATACCGGCTCCTCGAGTACCTGATGCTGCGGGCCGGCCAGGTCGTGTCGAAGACCGAGCTGACCGAGAAGCTGTACGAGCAGGACTTCGAGCGCGACAGCAACACCATCGAGGTATTCATCGGGCGCTTGCGCCGCAAGCTCGACCCGGACGGCAGCCGCCAGCCGATCGAGACGCTGCGCGGGCGCGGCTACCGCATCGTCCGCGACTGAGCCGTGGCGCGGCGCCCCCCATCGCTGCAGACCCGCCTGCTGGCGACGCTGGCCGTGCTGCTGCTCGTCGCCGCCGGCGTCGCCGCCTGGGCGCTGGAGTCCCTGTACCGCGACCTCGGGCTGCGTGCCCGCCAGGACGTGCTCGAGGCGCAGGTCATCGCGCTGATCGCGTCGGCCGACCTGGCCGGCGAGGGGACACTGCAGCCGGAGACGCTGGCCGAGCCGCGGCTCGCGACCCCCGGCTCGGGCCTGTACGCCGAGATCGCCGACGCGCGCGGCGAGGTCGGCTGGCGATCCCCGTCCGCCGTCGGCAGCGGGCTCGCGCTCGAGGCCGCGCCGCCGCCCGGCGAGCGCGTGTTTCAGCGCCTGCAGCTGCCCGACGGCACGCGGCTGCTGGCGCTGTCGCTCGGGATCCGCTGGTCGCTCGAGGACGGCAGCGACCGCGACTTCGTGATCCGCGCCGCGGAAAGCCTGGAGCCCTGGTACGACGAGGTCGGCCGCGTCCGCGCCTGGCTGCTGTCGGCGTCGGCGCTGATGGCCCTGCTGCTGCTGGCTGGCCTTGCCGTTGCGCTCAGGATTGCGCTGCGGCCGCTGCACCGGCTCGAGGCCGAGATCGGCGACATCGAGGCCGGCCGCAGCGAGTTGCTGGGACGCAGCTGGCCGCGTGAACTGGATGGCGTGACCGGCAACCTGAATGCACTGCTGGCCGGCGAGCGCAAGCGCCTCGAGCGCTACCGGACGACGCTCGGCAACCTGGCGCACAGCCTGAAGACGCCGCTGGCCGCGATGCGCAGCCTGATCGAGCACGGCCGGCTCGACGAGCGCCGCGCGCTGGCGCCGCACCTGGACCGCATGCACGGCATCGTGCACCACCAGCTGAAGCGCGCCGTGTTCGGCGCCTCCGGTGCGACGGTCACCGACCTGCCGGTCCAGGAGCCGCTGGAGCAGCTGCGCGGTGCGCTGCAGAAGGTCTACGCCGACAAGCGTGTCGACTGCGCACTGCGCGTCGCCGCCGATGCCGCCTACCCGATGGACCAGGGCGACTTCCTCGAGCTGGCCGGCAACCTGATGGACAACGCCCACAAGTACTGCCAGCGCCAGGTCGCGGTCCGCGCGACACCGTGGACCTCGGCCGAATGGCGCCGGCCCGGTCTCGTGCTCGACGTCGAGGACGACGGCAAGGGCATCCCGCCCGCCGAGCGTCGCCGCGTGCTCGAGCGCGGCGCCCGGGCCGACGAGACGGTGGCGGGGCAGGGCATCGGCCTGTCGGTCGCGCGCGAGATCGCGACTGCCTACTCGGGCACGGTCGAGATCGGCGAGAGCATGATCGGCGGGGCGCGCGTCAGCGTCCGGCTGCCGGGCCGCTGAGCCGCCGATGCCGGGGCCGCCGCGCAGGCCGGGCCACGAGCGCGACCGGCAGCGCGTCGAGCAGCGTAGGGCGCGGGTCCCGGCGATCTCCTACCCGGATTCGCTGCCGGTCAGCGCGCGCA
>JBFGAO010000240.1:0-2676 GCA_041568095.1 Steroidobacteraceae bacterium
AGGTCCTCGAGGTCGAAGCGGCCCGGCCGCTCGCATTCGCCGTCGACAACGACCGACCAGGGGCGCGTGCGCAGCCGGTGCGCGTGCTCGGCCGGATCCGACTTCGAGGTGCCGAACTCGTAGAAATTGTTGTAGGTCGTGATGTCCTCGAAGGAATTCCGGCGCTCCGGCGTCGAGTAGCGCGGGTTCGGGAGGTAACGCAGCTCGCCGCCGGGCAGCACCGGCACGACCTGCTGCGCGCGCGCAGGCAACGCCGCGGCGACGCCGGCCGCGGCCAGCGCGGCCAGCAGCTCGCGGCGCGACCGGTAGACCGCCTCCGGCGTGATTTCCGAGGGCCTGATCTTCATGCTCAGCCTCCTGTACCGGATCAGACCGGTCAGCGGGCCGGAATGTTTCTCCAGTCTGCGGTCGCGATGCCGGCCGCGGCCGCCCGCCGCCGCGCCGCCGCTCCGGCGTTGACCAGCAGCGGCCGTTCGACGGCGACGAGGTGCGCTAGGTCGGATGCGGCATTGCCGTAGGCGGCGATCGCGGCACCCGGGTGGCGGCGCCGCAGCTCGTCGATGCAGCGGCGCTTCTCCTCCGCACGCCGGTTCGGCGTCGTCAGCGCGCCGTCGAGCCGCTCGCCATGCCAGCGCACGCCGGTGCAGATGACCTCGTCGAAGCCGAGGCGCTCGGCGATCAGCGGCACGTACAGGTCGACGCTGGCGGACATCAGCACGAGCAGGTCACCGGCGCGGCGGTGCCGCTCGATTGCGGCCAGCGCACCGGGGCACAGCACGGCGCCGTCGAGTCCGGCGACGAACTCGCGAGACCAGTCCATGACCTCGCCGCGCGGGGCGCCGCCCATCGCGATCCCGATCAGTGCGGATTTCAGCCGACCGCGGTCGCGCCCGCCGAGCAGGAAGCGCAGGACCGGCCCCGGCAGCCGCCAGAGCCGCCGGCGGTGACTGCCGGCGCGGCGCAGCCAGCCGAGCAGGTAGGGCAGCAGCGTGTCGCGGCGCGTGATCGTGCCGTCGAGGTCGAAGACCGCGAGCGCCTGCGACTCAGCCGACACGCCGGTCCCGGCCCGCCCACCACGGCTCGCGCAGCTGCCGGCGCAGAAGCTTGCCGCTCGCGTTGCGCGGCAGCGCCTCGGCGATCTCCAGCGAGGTCGGCAGCTTGTAGCCGGCAATGCGCTCGCGCGCATGGGTGCGCAGCGACTCGAGCTCCGGGACCGCGCCCGGGCGCGGCACGACCACGGCCTTGACGGCCTCGCCCCAGCGCTCGTCGGGCACGCCGATCACGGCGACCTCGGCAACCGCCGGGTGCCCGGCCAGCGCGTTCTCTACCTCGGCCGGGTACACGTTCTCGCCGCCGGTGATGATCATGTCCTGCAAGCGGTCGCGCAGGTACAGGAAGCCGTCCGCGTCGAGGTAGCCGGCATCGCCGGTATGCAGCCAGCCGTCGCGCAGCGCCTCGCGCGTCGCCTGGTCCCTGCCCCAGTAGCCGCGCATCAGCGTCGGGCCCCGCACCAGCACCTCGCCGGTCTCGCCGGCCGGCACGGCCTGGCCGTCCGGCCCGGCGATGCGCAATTCCGTTTCAGCGTACGGCCGGCCGCAGGAACGCAGCCGCCCCAGCGCCGGCTCGTGGTCCTCGTGTGCAAGCCAGGTCGACAGGCCGAGGTTCTCGGTCATGCCGTAAAGCTGCACGAGCCGGCAGCCGAGCCGTTCGCGGATCCGCCGCAGCAGCTCCTCGGAGATCGGTGCCGCGCCGTACAGCAGCTGCCGCAGCGAGGACAGGTCCGCGTCCGCGGCTGCCGGTGCCGCGAGCAGTGCCTGGATCACGGCGGGCGCCAGCAGCGTGTCGGTCGGGCGCTCGGCCGCGATCGCGGCCAGCGTCTCGGCCGGGTCGAAGCGCCGCAGCAGCAGCACGCGCGCGCCGGACTGCAGCGCCAGCAGCGAGGTGCCGAGCGCCGCGATGTGGAACAGCGGCATGCAGACCAGCATCGTCGTGCCGGCGTCGTAACGACCCCAGCCGGCGCGCCGGCACATCGGGCCCCAGGCCTCCCAGCAGCGCCGCGTGTGGCAGGCACCCTTCGGTCGGCCGGTCGTGCCGCTCGTGTACAGCTGCAGCAGGTCGTCGTCGGGCCCGGGCGGCCGCAGCGGCAGGCCCGCCGGCGCCGCGTCCCGCCAGTCCGCGTAGGCGGGCCAGCGCGGGTGGCCGCCGTGCAGCGCGATGATCCGGGTGCTGCCGATCCGCTCCTCGATGGATTCGGCCAGCGCGACGTGGTCGCTCCCGGTGAACAGCAGCGGCATCCGCGAGTCGGCGACGACGTACACGAGCTCGGCTGCGGCGAGCCGCGAGTTGATGCCGATCGGCACGCAGCCGGCCTTGGTCGCGCCGATGAAGGCCTCAAGGAACTCCACGGAGTTCAGGTCCAGCAGCCCGACGCGGCTGCCGGGTGGCAGGCCGGCGTCGATCAGCGCCTGCGCGCAGCGGCTGCTGCCTGCGGCGAGTTCCGCATAGGAAGTGTCGCGGCCGGCGTGGCGGATCGCCACCGCCTCCGGCCGGCGGGCGGCCTCGGCGTCGATCGCGGTGACGAAGCTCTCCATCTCCGCCGCCCCGCGTCGCCCGTGCTCAGGCAGCGAGCTGCCGCAGCACGTAGTGCAGGATGCCGCCGTTCTCCATGTACTCCCA
>JBFGAO010000241.1:0-2665 GCA_041568095.1 Steroidobacteraceae bacterium
AAATTCCACTTGCTGCCGGCCGCCTCGAGCACCTCCTGGGTATCGATGCCGAGCCGGTTGAAGATCATCGCCAATTCGTTGATCAGCGCGATGTTGACGTCGCGCTGCGTGTTCTCGATGACCTTGGCCGCCTCGGCGACTCGGATGCTGGACGCCGGGTGCGTGCCGGCCTCGATGATCGACCCATAGAGCTTGTCGACGAAGGCGGCTGCCTCGGGTGTCGAGCCGGCCGTGACCTTGCAGATGGTCGTCAGCCGCCGCTGCTTGTCGCCCGGGTTGATGCGCTCCGGGCTGTAGCCGACGAAGAAGTCCTTGTTGAATTGCAGTCCGGACTCGCGCTCGAGGATCGGCACGCAAGCCTCCTCGGTGCAGCCCGGGTAGACGGTCGACTCGTAAACGACGACGTCGCCACGCTTCAGCACCTGCCCCACCGACTCGCTGGCGCTCAGCAGCGGGCCGAGGTCGGGCCGGTTGTGGTCGTCGATCGGCGTCGGCACCGTCACGACGAACACGCGGCAGCGCTTCAGGTCGGCAAGTCTCGACGTGAAACTGAGCCGCGTCGCGGCCTTCAGTTCGCGGCGCCCGACTTCCAGCGTGCTGTCGCGGCCCCGCGCGAGTGCCGCGACGCGCTCCGGGCGGATGTCAAAGCCCACCGTGTCGTAGCGCTTGCCGAACTCGACAGCCAGCGGCAGGCCGACGTAGCCGAGCCCGATCACGCCGATCCGGCAGCGCCTCAGGTTGAAGGTCGGCTTCTTGCGCGCAGTCGCCATGATTGTCCTCAGTGCGTCCCGCCCTGCCCCGTCCGGAACAGGACCTTGCCGCCGGCGGCCTTCTCGATGCCGTCCAGCACGCGTTCGTGGGCCTCCAGTTCAGCGGCACTGGCGCGAACCACCGGGATGCTGACCTGGCCGCGCTCGGCGCGCTGCGTGCGGCGCTGCGCCGCTGCCGCGGTCTCGGTGCCGAGCCGCAGCGCGGCCTGGCCGCCGGTCATCGCCAGGTAGACGTCGGCGAGGATCCGGGCGTCGAGCAGCGCCCCGTGCAGGTCGCGGTGCGAGTTGTCGACGCCGTAGCGCTTGCACAGCGCGTCGAGGCTGTTGCGTTGTCCCGGGTGCATCTGTCGCGCCAGCGCCAGCGTGTCGAGCACGCGGCAGAGGTCGGAGACCGCCCGCGTGCCCTCGATCCGGGCCATCTCGGCGTCGAGGAAGCCCAGGTCGAAGGGCGCGTTGTGGATCACCAGCTCGGCGCCACCGATGAACTCGACGAACTCGCCGGCGACCTCGGGAAAGGCCGGCTGGCTGGCCAGGAAGTCGCTGGTGATGCCGTGCACGGCCAGCGCGCCCGCCTCGACCTCGCGGTCCGGGCGCAGGTAGCGGTGGAAGACCTTGCCGGTCGGGCGCCGGTGCAGCAGTTCGACGCAGCCGATCTCGATGATCCGGTGGCCGTCGCTGACCTCGAGACCGGTCGTTTCCGTGTCAAGGACGATCTGTCGCAAGGCGGTTCCTGTCCGGGACGCGATTGACGCGCAAGGATAGCAGAGCGGCCGGGACCTCCGGCGGCTCAGGCGTCGCCGGCGAGCTCGTCGATGCCGCGGTTGGCGAGCGCGTCGGCGCGCTCGTTCTCGGGGTGGCCCGTGTGGCCGCGCACCCAGTGCCAGCGGACCTCGTGCTGCGCCGCCAGTTCGTCGATGCGCTGCCACAGGTCCTGGTTGCGGACGGGCTTGCGGTCGGAGGTCCGCCAGCCGCGCTGCTTCCACTGCGCCATCCACTCGGTGATGCCCTGGCGCAGGTACTGCGAGTCGGTATATAGGTCCACGCGGCAGGGCCGCTTCAGCGCCTCCAGCGCGCGGATCGCCGCGGTCATCTCCATCCGGTTGTTGGTCGTCTGCGCCTCGCCGCCGTAGAGCTCACGCTCGCGCCCGCCGGCGCGCAGCACCGCGCCCCAGCCGCCCGGTCCCGGGTTGCCGCGGCAGGCGCCGTCCGTATAGATCTCGACCTCGGTCACGAGGCGCGCCGCGCCGCGGGCTCGACGAACCCGCCGATCACGGCCGTGCGCAGCCGCTGGCGCATCCGCACCGGCGTCAGCGTGAACACCCGCTTGCGCGCCGGCAGCAGGTAGGCACCGGACAGCCGCGGCCACAGCCGGCTGCCGACGCCGGTGAACAGGCTGTGCGGGCGGCCCGACTGCAGGCCGGCGAACGGCGGCGCGTACAGGAAGCGCTCGGCCTCGCCGACCTCGAAGCCAACCAGCTTCAGCCAGTCGGCCAGGCGCCCTTCGCTGATGGTGCGGGCGAGCCCCGGCGGGCAGCCGCCGCGGGTGAAGGCATTGCGCATCGCCCAGCTGCCCAGCGGCTCGAAGCCGAGCACCAGCAACTGCCCCTCGCCGCGCAGCACGCGCGCGGCCTCCCGCAGCACCTCGTGCGGCTCGGCGACGAACTCGAGCGTGTGCGGCAGCAGCAGCACGTCGACGCTGTCGGACTGCAGCGCCAGTGCGGCCGGGTCGCAGACCAGCGCCGCGCCGCGGCCGGGAGCATCGGCGACCAGCGCCGCGCGCTGCGTCCTCGCTGAGGGCAGGAAGCAGCCGCTGCCGCCGAGGCCGCCGACCTGCACGCAGTAGACGCCGAAGGCGCATTCCAGCGCCTGGGTGACTACCGCGCGCTCCTGTTCGA
>JBFGAO010000242.1:0-2659 GCA_041568095.1 Steroidobacteraceae bacterium
CGGCGCCGCCGGTGGCGGCCGCCTCGACGCCGGCGCCGTCCTTCGCAGGGCGGCGCCTGCTCACGGGGCTCGCGCTGTGGGCGCTGCCGGCGGCCGCGCTATGGCTCGCCGCCGGCCCCGACTCGCTGTATGTCCGCGCCTACGGCTTCTTCACGACCGCGGCGCTCGTGACCGTCGGCGGCGCCTATGCGGTGCTGGCCTGGGTCAGCCAGCAGGTCGTCGAGGTCTATGGCTGGCTGAGCCACGCGCAGACCGTCGCCGGGCTCGCGCTCGCCGAGACGACACCGGGCCCGCTGGTGATCGTGCTGCAGTTCGTCGGCTTCATGGCGGGCTGGAACTCGCCCGGCGCGGCCGGGCCGGCCCTGACGGCGACCTGGATGTCGCTGATCGCCGCGTGGGCGACCTTCCTTCCGTCCTTCGTGTTCATCCTGGTCGGCGCACCCTGGGTCGAGCGCCTGACGGCCCGGCCGCGGCTCGCGGCCGCGCTGGCCGGCATCACCGCGGCCGTCGTCGGCGTGATCGGCCACCTGGCCCTGGTGTTCGGCCGCGCCGTGCTGCTGCCGGCCGGCTTGGCCGCGCCCGAGTGGGCGCTGGTCGCGATCGCGGCCGGGGCGCTCGGATTGCTGCACTGGACGCGGCTCGATGTGCTGTGGGTGATCGGCATCGGCGCAGCGGCGGGCCTGCTGGCGGCCTTGCCCTGAACGGCCCGCGTGCTAGCGTGTGGCCATGAAATACCTGCACACGATGGTCCGCGTCAGCGACCTCGACGCCTCGCTGGAGTTCTGGTGCGGGCAGCTCGGCCTCGTCGAGCTGCACCGTCGCGACAACGAGCAGGGGCGCTACACGCTGGTGTTCCTGGCCGCGCCCGGCGACGAGGAGCGGGCCCAGGTCGAATTGACCCACAACTGGGATCCCGAGGAATACACGGTCGGCCGCGGCTTCGGCCACCTCGCCTACGAGGTGGACGACATCTATGCGCTGTGCGGGCGGCTGATGCAGGCGGGCGTCGCGATCAACCGGCCGCCGCGCGATGGCCGCATGGCCTTCGTGCGCTCGCCGGACGGGATCTCGGTCGAGTTGCTGCAGAAGGGCGGCGCGCTGCCGCCGCGCGAGCCCTGGGCGTCGATGCCGAACACCGGCAGCTGGTGAGGCCTCAGCCGGAGATGTAGCGGCGCAGGTCCTCGATCTCGTGCTGCTGCTCGTCGATGACTGCCTTGACGCAGTCGCCGATGGACACGATGCCGATCAGCGCGCTGCCTTCGCAGACCGGCAGGTGCCGGATCCGGTGCTCGGTCATCAGCCGCATGCAGTCGCCGACGGTGTCCTCGGGCTGCACGTGGATCACCGGCGAGGCCATGATCTGCCAGACCTGCGTCTCGGTGGAGTTGCGCCCCATCAGCACGACCTTGCGGGCGTAGTCGCGCTCCGAGACGATGCCGGCGACCTCGCCCTGCTTCAGCACCGGCAGCGCGCCGACGTGGTGGTCGGCCATCAGCTGGATCGCCGTGCGGACCGGGTCCTCGGCCTCGACCGTGTACACGGCGCCGGGCTTGCCCTCGAGCAGCTGTCTGACCGTCCGCATTGCCTCTCCCTCCGGCTCGCAGTTCCGCTCCATCTTGCTCCCGGTGCGCCGCTGCGACAACCGCTCGCGGCCCGGCGCGGCGTTTCTCGGGTCTAGCCCTTGCGGCTTGCGTGCCAGGCCGCGAGCAGTGCCGCCTCGCGTTCCGGCGCGAGGCCGGAGCGCAACTGCGAGCGGCGGTCCTCGGGGCGGGTCGCGTGCCAGGCCAGCGTGTCGCGGACCGTGTCCTCGAGCGGGCGCGTCACGAGGCCCGCGGCCGCCGCGCGCGCATTGCTGGTCAGCGAGGCGCCGGCGTCTTCGCCGTGCATCGACACCCAGGGCGCGAAGCGCATCTCCTCCGGCTTCAGCTGCGACTCGAGGAAGGCCTCCGGGATCCAGGTCGCCTTCGGCGACGCGCCGGAGACGCGGCGGCTCGTGTCGATGAGCGCGCGCATCGTGATCGCGCGCGGCGCCGTCACGGCGTTGTAGGTGCCATACCTGCGGCGCGCGACCAGCGCCAGCATGAAGTCGGCGAGGTCGCGGACGTCGATGACCTGGATCGGGTCCCCGGGCGCGCCGGGCACCGCCATCTCGCCGCCCTGCGACACGCGCACCGGCCAGTACGTGAAGCGGTCGGTCGGGTCCAGCGGACCGACGATGTAGCCGGGCCGCACGACCGACGCGCGCGTGCCGAAGGCGGCGCGCACGTGGCGTTCGCACAGCGCCTTCATCGGGCCGTAGGTCCGGGCCGTGACGTTCTCCTCGGCCGGGTCCTCCAGCACGCCGGTCGGCGCGTCCTCGTCGTTCGGCTTCGCAAAGCTCGCGTAGGCCGAGATGCTCGAGATGAACAGGCAGTAGCCGGCCTGCGGCGCCAACAGGTCCGAGGACTCCTTGACGTACTTCGGGATGAAGCCGGTGTTGTCGATCACCGCGTCCCAGGACCGCCCGCGCAGCGCGTCGAGCTGGCCCTTGCGGTCGCCGATCAGCGTCTCGACGCCCTCGACGTCGGCATCGCGCCGCCCGCGGTTGAAGTGCGTGACCTGCCAGCCCGCCGCCAGCGCCCGCTCCGTCAGCTGCGGGCCGATGAAGCCGGTGCCGCCG
>JBFGAO010000243.1:0-2616 GCA_041568095.1 Steroidobacteraceae bacterium
GCGCAGGCTCGGCGGCGTGATCTGCACGGGCCGCGGCGGCGGCGGCGGTGCGGCCGGCCTCGGCACCGGCGCCTCCTGGACCCTGGCCGTGATCGCGGTGGTCGGTCCCTCGAAGCTCGGCAGGTCGATCAGCGGCGGCGGCACGACCGGCGGCGGCCGGTCGATCGGCGGCGGCGGAGGTGGCTCCTTGAGGTCCTCGGGCGGCGGCGGCGGCGGCGGCAGGTCGAGGATGCCGACCTCCTGCACCAGTTCCAGGCCTGCGCGCGCGAGCCCGCTGACGAGCGCCAGGTAGAACCCGACATGCAGACCGATGATCCCGACGAAAACTACTGCCCGCCGGGAACCGCTCGAGGTATAGGCACTCGACATACCAGACCCTGTTCAGCCCTTGTCCGTGTTGCGCCGGTCAAGATGGACCCGATACCGGGCAACCACCCCGCCAAACTGTTTGGGTGCACGGTCCGGAAATCGCCTGAAAACCGGCACCGGCAACCTTAGCCGCTGGCCCGAGCCACTGCAAGCATCGCCTGCAACGGTCCGTCCCGGGCGGCCAATGATATCAAACGTCGGCGACTGCAAGTTCGGGTCAGACGGTTTGCGGCCGGCCCCGCGGTGGCAGCCGGCGGCTCCCGGCGCTCGCGCCGCCCTCAAGCCAGCGGATCGCGCGCCGGCGGCGGCACGGGCAGGCGCGACTCCCGCACGAGGATTACGGCGACGCCGGCCAGCGTCATCAGCCCGCCCGCGACCATCCGCCAGTCCAGCACGTCGCCGAGCAGCCAGACCGCGAACAGCACGCTGAAGACGGGCGCCAGCACCGTGAGCGGCGTGACTGTCGTGATCGGGTAGCGGCGCACCAGCCAGAAGAACGCGGTGTGCGCAAACAGGCTCGCGACGATGGCCGAGTACAGCACGGCGCCGGCGCCGGTCCAGTCGATCCGGCGCAGGCTGTCGAGCTGCCCGTCCTCCAGCCACAGCGACAGCGGCAGCAGCAGCGGCAGGCTGATCCACGCGAACCAGGCCTGCAATTCCAGCGGGTGCAGCTCATGCACGCGCTTGACCGCGACCAGCCCGAGCGCGCCGATCAGCGCGGCCAGCACGACCATCGCGAGCCCGAGCGGCGCACGCAGCACATCCGGGTTGAAGCCGAGCAGCACGACCCCGCCGAAGGCGAGCGCAATGCCAAGCAGCCGGCGCCAGCGGATCGTCTCGCCGAGCAGCAGCACCGACAGCAGCGTCGCGAACGGGACGCCGAGCTGGCCGGCGATCGCGACCGAGGCCATGCTGCCGGACAGCGCGACGCCCCAGAACAGCAGCGCCAGCTGCAGCCCGCCGCCGCAGACCGCCGCGACCAGCAGCCAGCGCATCTCGCCGCGCCGCAGCCGGAGCCAGGGCAGCACGGCCAGGCCGACGACGGCAAAGCGCAGGAAGCTCAGGAACACCGGCGGGAAGCGGTCGACGCCGGCCTTGATCGCGACGAGGTTGAAGCCCCACAGCGCGGTGATCAGCACCAGCAGCGCCAGGTGAGCGCGGCTGACCTCGCTCATCCGGCCGTGCCCTGTCCATCCTTCCGGTAGCGCCCGTCAAGCAGCCGGAACAGGGCGCGCAGGCACTGTGCTTCCGCCCCGACCGGCCGTCCCGGCCGCTCCTTCGGGTTCCATGCGAACAGGTCGAGGTGCAGCCAGGGCCTGCCGGGCACGACGAAGCGGCGCAGGAACAACGCCGCGATCACCGAGCCGGCGAAGTTGTGGCTTGCGATGTTGTTGAGGTCGGCGACCCTGCTCGACAGGTCGTCGTCGTAGCCCAGCCACAGCGGCAGGCGCCAGACCGGGTCGTGCTCGGCGCGCCCGGCGTCCTGCAGCTCGCCGGCCAGCGACTCGTCGCCGGTGTACAGCGCGGGCAGTTCGGGGCCCAGCGCGACCCGCGCCGCGCCGGTCAGTGTCGCGAGGTCGATCAGCAATCCGGGCTCTTCCTCGTCGGCCAGGGCCAGAGCATCGGCGAGGATCAGGCGCCCTTCCGCGTCGGTGTTGCCGATCTCGACACTGAGTCCCTTGCGCGTCGCGATCACGTCGCCAGGGCGGTAGCTGTTGCCCGCAACGCTGTTCTCGACCGCCGGGACCAGCAGCCGCAGCCGGACGTCCAGCCCGGCATCCATGACCAGCCGCGCGAGCCCGAGCGCGATCGCGGCGCCGCCCATGTCCTTCTTCATCAGCGCCATCGCCTGCGAGGGCTTCAGGTCTAGCCCGCCGGTGTCGAAGCAGACGCCCTTGCCGACCAGCGTCACGCGCGGCGCGTCCGCGCGGCCCCAGCGCAGGTCGATGAGCCGCGGCGGCTGCGCAGCGGCCCGGCCGACCGCGTGGATCGCCGGCAGCCCATTCGCGAGCAGCTCCTCGCCGACGCACTCCGAGTACTGCGCGCCGAACTCGGTCGCCAGCGAGGCCGCGGCGGCCGACAGCTCGGCCGGACCCAGGTCGCTCGCCGGCGTGTTGATCAGGTCGCGGGCGAGCCGGTCGGCCGCGGCGAGCCGGCGCGCCTGCGCAGCGTCCGCGCCCTCCGGCAGCGCCAGTCGCGGCCGGTCGCGCTCGTCGGCCTGACGGTAGCGCGAGAAGCGATAGCCCC
>JBFGAO010000244.1:0-2586 GCA_041568095.1 Steroidobacteraceae bacterium
CGCGCCGGCGCCGGTGCGTATCACCGTCAGGTTGGCGCCGGCTGGCTGCAGCCCGCGGACGAAGCCGGCGACGGCCGCGAAGTCGCCGAGCGCCGGCGCGGGCTCGTCGGGCAGCACGTAGCGGTCGCCCTGCTTCGCGACGCCGAGCTCGCGCAGGTCGCGGCTGACGCTGGACTGCGTCGCGCTGTGGCCGGCCTGGCGCAGCAGCCGGACGAGGTCCTGCTGCCGCCCCACGGCGGTGCGGCCGATGATCCGCCGCAGCGCGTCGCGACGCGCAGCAGCGCTCTGGTCGCCGCGTGTGCCCGGTTCCGTATGCATAAAGTTGCGCGATGCTTGCATAAATATGCAAACAGTGTCAAGCGGGGGGCTCAGCGCTCGATCCGGTACTCGACGTCGGCGGCGGACTCGCGCCCGTGCTCGGCGGTCAGCACCCAGCGGTCGCCGATCGTGTAGCGCAGCTTCAGCGTGTTGATCTCGTCGACCAGCGAGATGCCGTAGCTGACGTAGAGCCGGGGCGACAGGTACTTGCCGAGCACCAGCGCGGTGCCGTCGTCGGAGTCCTGCGCGACCCCGACCTCGTCCAGGCCGACGTAGCGGCCCAGCTGGCCGGCCACGAGCGCGCTGCCCTGCGCGACCAGCGTTGCGCGCCCGCTCTCGACGCTGTCGCGGTCGCCGCCCTGCAGGCTGTCCAGCGTGCGCCCGACGATCAGCAGCGACGCGATCTGCGTCTGCGGCAGGGCCGGCTCGGAGAACAGGCTCAGCTGCGGCCGGCGCAGCAGGCCGCGCACGATGACGCCGACCTTGTATCCGGGCAGCCGCCGCGACGCGCGCAGGTCGACGCCGGGATCGGTGACGGGGCCGCCCGTGAACAGCAGCCGCCCGCGCTCGACGTCGAGTTCGCGCGTATACGCGCGATAGCGCCCGTCCTCGACCTCGAGCTCGCCGCTGGCGACGGCAGCCTCGCCCGGCCGGCTGCGCGCACGGACACTGCCGGTCACGCGGCCGCTGAGCCCGTAGGCGTCGATCTCGACGCGCTCGCCCAGCACGAGGCGCAGGTCGGCCCAGGCCTCGAAGCCCGCGGGCCCGTCCTGCTCCTCCACGTCGCGCCGCAGGATCCGCTCGTCGCCGGATGCGAAGGTGGCGCCGGCGATCTCGGCCGGGTCGATGCGGCCCTCGGGCACCGTGACGGTTCCGCTGACCGTGATGCGGCGCCCGTCCAGCTCGAAGGTCAGGTCCGGCGAGGCCAGCAGCCGCGCTTCCGGCACGTCGACCAGCAGCAGGCGCTCGCCCTGCATCCGGAGCCGGCCCCCGATGCGGCGCTCGACCCAGCCGAGGCGGCCGTCGATGGCGAGACTGCCGTCGCCGGCCCTGGCCGCGGCGGTCAGGTCGAGCCGGTTCTCGTCCAGCGCGAGCGTCGCATCGATGTCGCGCAGCCGCAGGTTGGCCTGGTAGAAGTCCAGCGAGCCGCGCTCGAGACGCACGCGGCCCCGCAATTGCGGCTCGCCGAGCCGCCCGGCCAGCGCGAGGTCGACGGCGAGGGCGCCGGAAGCCTGGTCAATGTCCTCAACCAGCAGCGGCAGCAGGTCCAGCTGCTGCGTCGCACCGCGCACCTGGCCGGACAGCGGCAGCTGCGCGAGCGGCAGGTCCTTGACGCGCTCGACGACCAGCTCCGCCGCGAGGTCCGCCTCGGCGGCCTCGGCGAGCCGCAGCCCGAGGCGGTGGCGATGCCGGTCGCTGTCGAGCGTCAGCAGCGTGCGGCCGAGCGCGACCGACTGCGGGCGGCCGCTCGGCGCCTGGTACTCGAGCAGCGCCTGCGTGACCTCGGCGCGCAATTCCGCGGTCCAGGGCTGCCCGGGCTCCCCGGCGAAGCGCGCATCGACGCTCAGCAGGCCGCTGTAGCGGGGCTTGCCCGGCACCTTGAGGTCCAGTGCCTCGAGCGGGAAGGCGCGGGTGTAGATCCGGAAGGTCCAGGCCCGGCCACGGTTCCAGCCGCCCTCGGCGCAGACGCGCCGCGCGCCGTCGACGAAGCAGGCCGACGAAAGACTCGCGGCGTCGCGCGTTGCGGCCAGCCGTGCCGGCGACTCGAGCTGGTACGGAGGCGTGCGCGGCCCGGCGGCGACGATGCGCAGTGCCTCGAGTTCATAGCGCCCGCCGGCCCAGGAGGCGCGGCCCAGCATGTCGAGCGCGTCGGCGCCCACGCCGACCTGGAACTCGACGCGGTGGTCGCCGGCCAGGCCGTCCAGCGACAGCCGCGCATGACTGAGGTCCTGCCCGGCGACGCGCAGCCCGGCCGTGCGCAGGCGCAACCAGGAGGGCTCGCGATCGTCGAGGTCCACGTAGGCGTCGGCCGACAGCACCGTCGCGCGGTGCTCGTGCCAGGCCATGTCCCGGCCGGTGACCGAGACGTCGACGCGGGAGCCGCGCACCGCGAGGCGAGCGTCGACGCTGCCCGCCAGTTCGGGAAGGAAGCCGGACAGGTCGCGCGCGACCAGCGTGCCGTCCAGCGACAGCCGCTCGCCGACGCTGCCGTTCAGCCTCAGCCGCGCCGGCCCGAGGTCGAGCGCGACCTGCTCGAACTCGGTCAGC
>JBFGAO010000245.1:0-2585 GCA_041568095.1 Steroidobacteraceae bacterium
CAGCATCAGCCCGGGCGAGTCCAGCCAGGCGCTGGGTATCAGCGATGGCGGTACGACGGTCGGCTGGTCGCGTCTCAATGCCTTCGTCCGGCCACCCGGCGGGCCGATGACGACGCTGCCAGGCCTGCCGGGCGCACAGTCGGCCGCCGCCTACGGCATCGCGGCCAACGGACTCCACATCGCCGGGTTCAGTATCAACGGGGCGAACGAGAGGCGCGCCGTCCGCTGGACACTAGTCAACGGCCTGTGGGAGGTGACGGATCTCGGTCCAGGAAGTGCACGAGCCGTCAGCGATGCCGGACTGGTGGTCGGCAACGGTCCGGACGGCGCCACGGTCTGGTCTGGCGCCACCGTGAGCGTGCTGCCGGGAATCGACGCAGCCGCAAGGGGCGTGACGACGTCCGGTAACGCGATCGCCGGTTTCCGCTGGGAGATCTGCACGAACACGCCGTCCTGCCGTTATGAGATCCCGGTGCTGTGGAAGCGCAATGCGAATGGCAGCTGGTCGGCGCAGGACCTGCCGGCGCTGGACGGCGTCGACAGCGAGGCGCTCGGCGTCGCGGAAATCGCCGGCAAGATCGTCGCCGTCGGCTACGGCTTCACGAAGAAGGACGGCATCCAGCGTGCCGTCGCCTGGCTGCCGGACGCCGGGGGCAGCTACGCCGCTCCGTTGCGCCTTGCGGCACTGAACGGCCGCAACCAGTGGGGCGCCCGGGCAGAAGCAGTCAACTCCCGCGGCCAGGTCGCCGGCGATTCGCAGAGCGGGGCCCTGGGCTCGAGCGTCGCCGTCGTCTGGACCCTGCCCTGACGCCGCGCCGCCGGGCCCGCCCGGCGCGCTGTAATACCATGCCCCCTGCGGCGTGCCGCGCGGGAGGCATGGCATGGAACTGCTGGACATCAACCTCGGCGAGATAGGCTCCAATCTGCTGCACCTCGCGATCGCGTGGCTGCTCGCGCTGCCGATCGCGCTGGACCGCGAGCGCGAGGTGCGCAGCGCGGGCCTCAGGACCTTCCCGCTGGTCGCGGTCGCGGCCTGCGGCTACACGCTGGTCGGCATATCCGTGCTGGACTCGACCGATGCCGAGGCCCGCGTGCTGCAGGGCCTGATCACCGGCATCGGCTTCATCGGCGGCGGTGCGATTCTGAAGAGCAAGATGACCGTCGTCGGCACCGCGACCGCGGCCAGCATCTGGAACACCGGCCTGATCGGCATGGCGGTCGCCTTCGACCGCTACGAGATCGCGATGCTGATGTCGGCGATCAACTTCGCGACGCTGCGCTACGTCCGGCGGCTGAAGCCGCGCGTGGACGAGGATGGCGGCGGCGACTAGCGCCGCGGCTCAGCGGTCGACGACCCGCGCGCGGTCGACGCGGAAGCGCAGCCGCTGCATGGCGTCGGCCGGCAGCGCGCCGAGGCCCGCGTCGGCAGCCGCCTGCTCGCCCGGTTGCAGCGCGCGGCCGAACTGCACGGCGCGGCCCTGCTGTGCGACGCGCCCCAGCGCGTCGAGCAGCACCGGCGTCACGACGATCTCGGCGAGCGCCACGGGCGCGCGGTTCTGCACGACCAGCAGCACGCGGCCCTGCGCGTCCAGCTGCGCGCCGGTCGCGACGTACTGGCCCGGGTTGCGGCCGACGTCCAGCGTGACGAACTCTGCCGTCGCCTGCTTGCCGTAGTCGCTAGGCGAGTCGGCCGCGGCGCGGTAGTAGCCGAGCGCCTGGTCGACGCGGCCGGTTTCCTTCGCGATCGTGCCCAGGTAGTACATGGCCGGCGCCGTCGGCAGCAGCTCGTTGCTGCGCTTGAGCCAGTCCTCTGCCTCGGCGCGGTTGCCGCGCTTGTAGTGCGCGACGCCGCCGCCGAGCCAGGGGCCGAAGTAGCCGGCATCGAGGCGCAGCGCCTTGCCGTAGTGGTCCAGCGCCAGCGCCGGGTTCTTCTCCGCCATCGCGAGGTCGCCGAGCAACTGCTCGAAGCGGCCCTCCTGCGGCAATGCGCGAGCCGCCGACAGCGCGTGGCGGCGCGCCGTCGCGTAGTCCTTCTTGCGCGCGGATTCGATCGCCTTGTCGTAGTCGTCGTAGGCCGGCTGGATCGCACGGAGCGGCGCGAGCGCGGCGCGATAGCGGTCCGCGCCGGTCTCGCCACCCCCGAGCTGCGCCGCGGTCTCGCGATTCTGCTCGACGCGCTCGGCCGCCGGCGGGTGCGACGCGAACAGGCCCTCGAGCCAGCCCTCGCGGCGTCCCTGCTGTTCCGCGATCCGGACGAACTTCTGCTGCAGCGTGACCGCGGCCGCCGGGTCGTAGCCGGCGCGGTGCATGTAGCGCATGCCGTACAGGTCGCTCTCCAGTTCCGCCTCGCGGCCGTAGCGCGTCGCGATCAGTTGCGCGCCGACGCCGGCGCCGGACACGAGCAGGTTGCCGAGGTTCGGGTCCACGTCGCTCATCGCGAGGCCGATGCTGGCCGCGACCATGCCCGCCTGCAGCAGCACGCCGCGCTCCTGCGCCTTCGCGCCGTGGCGCGCGGCCGCGTGCACGATCTCGTGGCCCAGCACCGCCGCTAGCTCCGCCTCGTTGTCGAGCTCGGTCAGCAGGCC
>JBFGAO010000246.1:0-2562 GCA_041568095.1 Steroidobacteraceae bacterium
GCCCGCACCAGCAAGGGAGTGCGCAAGGTGGTGCGGGTGTTCGAGTACATCAGCGAAGACGAAGCCCGCCGCATCGACAACCCGACGGGCGCACGCAAGTAGGCCGGGGCCGAGGACTCAGGCCGCGAGTGAGTCCAGCAGCTTCTGGTGCACCCCACCGAAGCCGCCGTTGCTCATCACCAGCACCTGGTCGCCGGCCTGCAGCTCGCCCGCCAGCCGCGCGACCAGCTGCCCGAGGTCGCCGCTCACGTCGGCGCGGCCGCCGAGGCCCGCCGCGACGCTGCCGAGGTCCCAGTCGAGCCCTTCCGGCCGGTACAGCCACACGCGGTCGGCGCCGGCCAGCGACGCGGCCAGCTGCTCGCGGTGCACGCCGAGCCGCATCGTGTTCGAGCGCGGCTCCAGCACCGCGACAATGCGCCGGTCGCCGCCGTGGCGGCGCAGGCCGTCGATGCAGGACGCGATCGCGGTCGGGTGGTGGGCGAAGTCGTCGTAGACCGCAATGCCGCGCACCTCGCCGCGCAGTTCCATGCGGCGCCGCACATTGCGGAATTCCGCGAGCGCGGCGGCGGCGTCCGGGGCCTTGACGCCGAGGCCGGCGGCTGCCGCGACGGCAGCCAGCGCGTTGTCGACGTTGTGCAGGCCGATCAGCCCCCAGCGCACGGTCGCGGCCGCACGGCCGGCGTGCACCAGCTCGAAGGACGAGCCGTCGTCGGCCAGCAGCCGGGCTGACCAGTCCGCTCCCTGCACGGCCGTGCGCGCGTAGCCGCCCAGCGGCGTCCAGCAGCCCATCTCGAGCACCTCGGCCAGCGCCGCGTCGGCGGCATTCCAGGTCACGCGCCCGCGGCCCGGCACCGTCCGCAGCAGGTGGTGGAACTGGCGCTGGATCGCCGCGAGGTCCGGGTAGATGTCGGCGTGGTCGAACTCGAGGTTGGTCAGCAGCAGGTGCCGCGGCCGGTAATGGACGAACTTGGCGCGCTTGTCGAAGAAGGCCGTGTCGTACTCGTCGGCCTCGATCACGAAGGGCCCGGTGCCGAGCCGCGCCGAGCGGCCGAAGTTGCCGGGCACGCCGCCGATCAGGTAGCCCGGGTCCAGGCCGGCGCGGTCCAGGATCCAGGCCAGCATGCTCGACGTCGTCGTCTTGCCGTGCGTGCCGGCGACCGCGACGACCTCGCGGCCGCGCAGCAACTGCTCGGCCAGCCACTGCGGCCCCGACGCATAGGGCAGCCCGCTGTCCAGCAGCCGCTCGATCACCGGCCGGCCGCGGCTCATCACGTTGCCGACCAGCACGATGTCGGGGGCGAGCCCGAGCTGCTCCGGCCCGTAGCCCTCGATCAGGCCGATGCCCAGCGCCTCGAGCTGCTCGCTCATCGGCGGGTAGACGTTGGCGTCTGAGCCGGTCACGCGGTGGCCGGCGGCGCGCGCGAGCGCAGCGATGCCGCCCATGAACGTGCCGCAGATGCCGAGGATGTGGACGTGCATCAGGCGGGTTCGGGATACAGGCCGGTCACCAGCGCAGTGCCGGCGACGAGGTAGGTGAAGGCCAGCGCGAGGCTGGTCACGAAGCCGGTCTCCAGCGCGGCGCGCAGGATGTGCGCGACGATCAGCGTGTACCAGACGATCAGCGCGACCGAGCCCGCCCACAGCAGCAGCGCGACCCACGGCGCCGCCTCGGCGGCACCGCGCAGCGACAGCAGCAGCAGCATTACCGGCGTCAGCAGCACCGAGGTGCCGAGCACCGCGCTGACGGTCTGGCCGTAGCGGTGCGCGCGCCGCGCGACCGCCAGCAGCAGCCAGACCAGCGCCAGCGTGAAGCCCAGGTCGACCAGCGTGCGCCCGAGCAGGTGCTCGCCGCCGTAGGCCAGCAGCGATTGCAGCGCGCTCGCCGCCGCGTACAGCAGCGCCAGCAGCACGGTCAGCGTTGCCGACGCCGGCAGCGAGCCGGGGTGGCCGCGCAGGCGCGCGAGATCGACGAACATGGCCAGCAGCGTGGGCATCGTGGTGGTGGACGCGGCGACCCGCTACGCGGGATCCTGTGCCGGATTGTATCGGAGCACGGGAGCGACATGGCTGACGGCATCCTGATCGCCGACGACGCGGCGCTGCGCGACGCGCTCGAGCGCTGGCCCGCAGCGGGCGCCGCCGCGCTCGACACCGAGTTCATCCGCGAGCGCACTTACTTCCCGCAGCTGTGCCTCGTGCAGCTCGCGACGCCGGCGGAGATCCTGCTGATCGACGTGCTCGCGCTGCGCGACCCGCAGCCGCTGGTTGCGCTGCTGCAGGACCGCGCGCGGACCAAGCTGCTGCACGCGGCGCGCCAGGACCTCGAGGCGCTGCTGCCGCTGACCGGCGAGCCGCTGGCGCCGCTGCTCGACACGCAGGTCGCGGCGGCGCTGGTCGGCTTCGCCGCCCAGGTCGGTTACGCGGAGCTGGTGCGGCAGCTGCTCGGCGTGGAACTGGCCAAGGGCCACGCGCGCACCGACTGGGCGCGGCGGCCACTGTCCGCCGCCCAGCTCGCCTATGCAGCCGACGACGTGCGCTACCTGGCCGACGTCGCCGCCGAAC
>JBFGAO010000247.1:0-2544 GCA_041568095.1 Steroidobacteraceae bacterium
AGCTGCGGCGTCGCGTCGAGCTGCTGAAACGGCGGCTCGTCGCCGAGGGCCTGTTCGATGCCGCCCGCAAGCGGCCGCTGCCGGCGCTGCCGCGCCGCGTCGGCGTCGTGACCTCACCGACCGGCGCCGCATTGCGCGACGTGCTGAACGTGTTGCGCCGCCGCTTCCCGGCCGTGCCGGTCATCGTCTACCCGGTGCCGGTGCAGGGCGCCGGCGCGGCCGCCGAGATCGCGGCCATGCTGGCCGAGGCCGGCGCCCGCGCGGACGCCGATGTGCTGCTGCTGGTCCGCGGCGGCGGCTCGCTGGAGGACCTGTGGGCCTTCAACGAGGAGGCCGTCGCGCGCGCCATCGCCGCCTGCCCGATCCCGGTCGTCGCCGGCATCGGCCACGAGGTGGACTACACGATCGCCGACTTCGCCGCGGACCTGCGCGCCCCGACGCCCTCGGCCGCCGCCGAGCTGGTCGTGCCGGACGCCGGTGGCTGGCGCAACGAACTGCGGGCTCGTGGACGCCGGCTGCAGCTGGCGCTGGCCCGCCTTCTCGCCAGGCGTACGGAGGCCGTGACGGGGCTGGAGCGGCGCCTCGGGCGGCTACACCCGGCTCGGGCCCTGCAGCAGCGCGCCCAGAGGGTGGACGAGCTGACCGGGCGGCTGCTGGCCGCGGCACAGCGCTCGGCCGCCGGCCGCTCGCAGCGCCTTGCGACGCTGCGCGCGCGCCTGTCCGCGCGCTCGCCCGCCGCACGCGTAGCGGCTTTGCTCGGCCGCCTGGGCCATGGCCGGGCCCGGCTGCCGCTGGCGCTGCAGGCCGGGCTGGCCGGGCGGCGGGGCCGGCTCGCGGCGGCGGCGCGCGCGCTGCAGGCCGTCAGCCCGCTGGCGACGCTGGGCCGCGGCTACGCGATCGTGCTGCGCACGGCGGACGGGCAGGTACTCCGCGACCCGGCCGACGCGCCACCCGGCACCGAGATCGAGGCCCGCCTCGCGGGCGGCAGCCTGCAGGCGACCGTCAGGAACGGGAAAGGGCGCTGACTGGCGCTCAGCGCCGCTGGTGGCGCAGCAGCCGGCGGCGCTTGCGTTGCTGCCGCGGCGTCAGCGGGTTGCGCCGGCCCGCATAGGGATTGGCCTCGCTGCGGAAGTCGACCCGGATCGGCGTGCCGCGCAACTCGAAGGCCTGCCGGAAGGTGTTCACCAGGTAACGGCGGTAGTCTTCGGGCGTCCGCTCCGCCTGCGAACCGTGGATCACGATCACCGGCGGGTTGCGGCCACCCTGGTGGGCGTAGCGCAGCTTGACGCGGCGGCCGCGCACCAGCGGCGGCTGGTGCTGCCGCATCGCGGCCTCCAGCACGCGGGTCAGTTCCGGCGTCGGCATCTCGCGCATTGCGGCCGCGTGCGCGGCGCGGACCGAGCCCATCATCTCGCCGACGCCGCTGCCGTGCAGCGCCGACACGAAGTGCAGCGGCGCAAAGTCCAGGAAGCGCAGCCGCAGGTCGATCTGCGAGCGGATCGCATCGCGCTGCTCCGGCTCGACGTGGTCCCACTTGTTGACCGCGATGACCAGCGCCCGGCCGCGGTCGGCGACGAGGCCCAGCAGCGTCGCGTCCTGGTCCGCGACCGAATCGCGCGCGTCCAGCACGCCGATCACGACATTGGCGTCGTCGATCGCCTGCAGGGTCTTGATGACGCTGAACTTCTCGACGCCTTCGTCGACCCGGGCGCGGCGCCGGACGCCGGCCGTGTCGATCAGCACGTAATGCTGTCCGTCGCGCTCGAAGGGCACGTGCACGGTGTCGCGGGTCGTGCCCGGCTCGTCGAAGGCGATCAGGCGCTCCTCGCCGAGCAGGCGGTTGATCAGCGTCGACTTGCCGACGTTCGGACGGCCGACGACGCAGACGCGGATCTCGGCGTCGCGGGCCAGCCCGGCCTCCACCGGCGGCGGCGTATGGCCGGCCAGCACGGCCTCCATCAATTCTTCGACGCCCTGCCGGTGCGCGGCGGACAGGGTCTGCGGCTCGCCGAGACCGAAGGCGTGGAACTCCGCGGCCGCAACCGCCGGGTCGCGCCCCTCGCACTTGTTGACGGCGACGGTGACCGGCTTGCCGCTGCGACGCAGCACGTCGGCGACGAAGCGGTCGGCCGGCTCGGCGCCCTGCTGGCCGTCGACGAGGAACACGACCGCGTCGGCTTCCTCGATCGCGCGCCGGGTCTGCCGGGCCATCAGTTCCTCGACGCCACGCGGCGCCTCGATGAGGCCGCCGGTGTCAATCGCGATGAATCGGTGCACACCGCTCTGCGCGAAGCCGTACTTGCGGTCGCGGGTCACGCCCGGCAGGTCGGCGACCAGCGCGTCGCGGGTACCGGTCAGCGCATTGAACAGCGTCGACTTGCCGGTATTGGGCCGGCCGACCAGCGCGACGACGGGCAGCATGGCGGGTCGGCCGGCGCGGGGCTCAGCGCGCGGCCCGGGACCGCGCGCGGAAGGCCTGCAGCTCGCCCTTGTCGGTCTGCACGATCACCAGCTCGCCGGCGACCAGCGGCGCGTGGCTGATGC
>JBFGAO010000248.1:0-2505 GCA_041568095.1 Steroidobacteraceae bacterium
CGCCCGGCCGCCTCAGTGCGGCCGGGCGGCGTAGCGGATCGCGCCCTCGTCGCGGACCGTGATGACGCCGCGCCCGATCGACACCCAGCCCCTGCCCTTCCAGCCCTGCAGGTGCTGGTTCACGACCTGGCGCGACACGCCGAGGAAGCTGGCGAGGTCCTCCTGTGAGATGCGCAACGTGACGCCGCCCTTGCTGCGCTCGCCGTGCAGGTGGCCCAGGCTCAGCAGCCGCTTGGCGAGCCGCGCCGGCGCGTCCAGCAGCGCGGCGTCCTCCAGCAGGCCGCTGGTCCAGCGCAGGCGCTCGCCGCAGAGCCGCAGCAGCTCGCGCGCGACTGCGGGCTCGCGCTCGAGCAGCTCGAGGAAGGTGTCCCGACCGATCGACACGAGCTCAGACGCCTCGACCGCGGTGGCCGCCGCGGTGCGCGGCCCGCCGTCGAGCAGTGCGATCTCGCCGAAGGTGTCGCCCGGCTCCATGAAGTTCAGGAAGATCTCGCGACCGTCGGCCGCTCCGGTGCTGATGCGGATCCGGCCCGACACGACCGCGTACAGGGCATCGCCAGGATCGCCCTGGCTGAACACCGTCTCGCCCCGCGCGTAATGACGCTGCAGTGCGAGGGCGCCGATCCGTTCCAGCGCTGCCGGCGGCAGGGCGCGGAACAGCGGGCTGTGCTGTAACATGATTCGGCCCGCGAGGGTTGTCATGCAAGGCTCTCCTTAGCCGGCGACTGCCGGGAATGATACGCCTGATGCACGATGCCGTAGCCAAGCCGCCCCTGCGCCACCGTGCCGCGCTGCTTGCGCTGGCCGTCGCCGTGGCGCTGTGCCTGCTGCTCGCGCCGGCTGCAGATGCGGACGGCTACCGCCACGAGGGCGTGCGCCGCATCGTTGCCTTTGCCGACGTGCATGGCGCCCACGCCGAGCTGGTCGCGCTGCTGCGCGAGACCGGCATCGTCGACGAGGCTCTGCGCTGGCGTGGCGGCAACACGCACCTCGTGAGCCTCGGCGACCTGCTGGACCGTGGCCCGGACTCGCGCCAGGTCCTCGAGCTGCTGATGCGCCTGGAGCGCGAGGCGCGGGAGGCCGGTGGCGCGCTGCATGTCGTGCTCGGCAACCACGACGTCATGAACCTGTCCGGCGACCTGCGCTATGTCAGCGCGGCCGAGTATGCCGCCTACGCGGGCGACGAGGACGACGCGCTCCGCGAGGCGGCCTGGCAGCGGGAGCTGGCGCGCGACCCGGCTGCGGGCCGTGCGGCATTCGACGCCCGCTACCCGACCGGCTGGTTCGGCCATCGCCGCGCCTTCGCGCCGGACGGCCGCTACGGCGCCTGGCTGCTCGCCCGCCCCTTCCTGGTCGTCGTCAACGACACCGCCTTCGTGCACGGCGGGCTGTCGCCGATGGTCGCGCGCCTCGGGCTCGAGGAGACCAACAGGACCCTGCATGCGCAGCTCGCGGCCTACCTCGATGCCAGCCGTGCGGCCGAGGCCGGACTGGCTGCGGTGGCGGGCGACGAACGCGCGCAGTCCCTGCGGGCGCTGCAGGCCGCGGAAGTGTTCACGCCGGCCGGACCCGTCTGGTACCGCGGCCAGGCACTGTGCTACCGCCACGTCGAGGAGGACAATCTCGGCGCCGCGCTGGCGCGGCTCGGCGCGTCCCGGGTCGTCGTCGGGCATACGGTGTCGCCGACCGGCCGCGTGCTGAGCCGCTTCGAGGGCCGGGTCGTGCTGCTCGACACCGGCATGCTGCGCGCTGTCTACGGCGGCTCGGCGTCGGCCTATGTCTTCGAGGACGGCCGCTGGTCCGTCGCCTACGCCGGCGAGCCCGGGCGGCGCCACGAGCTGGACCCGGCACCGCGCGCAGTCGGCCCGCGTCCGCGCGGACTCGACGACGACCGGCTGGAGCAGTGGCTGGCCGAGGCCGAGATAATCGGCCTCGAGGACCTCGACGCCGGCATCACCGAGCCACGGCTCGTGACGCTGCGCAAGGACGGGCTCGAGCTGCGCGCGGTCTACAAGCACCTGTCGACCGATTTCGGCCATCGCGGAATCGTGCAGTCGATCAACCAGTCCGACCGCTGGGAGTACGAGATCGCGGCCTATCGCCTGGACCGGCTGCTGGGCCTGGACATGGTGCCGGTCGCAGTGCCACGAACGGTCCGGGGGCGCCGCGGTGCGCTGCAGTTCTGGGTCGAGCGCTCAGTCAACCTGCGCCGCATGCTCGAGCAGCAGCTGGAGCCCGCCGGCTGGTGCGACGCGGCGCCGCAGTACAACCTGATGAACGTGTTCGACCTGCTGGTCCACAACACCGACCGGACGCAGGAGAACGCGCTGTTCACGAGCGACTGGATGCTGGTGCTGATCGACCACTCGCGCGCGTTCACGCTGCAGCTGGACCGGCCGCGGCTGCTGTACCTGAACGAGCCCGAATTGCCGCCAGCACTGGCCGAACGGCTCGCCGGGCTGGACCGCGAGTTGCTGGAGCGGGAGCTCGGTCCATGGCTGCACG
>JBFGAO010000249.1:0-2476 GCA_041568095.1 Steroidobacteraceae bacterium
GCCGCTCAACGCGGCCGGCCTGTTTGCCGGCGCGCTGGCGCACAAGGCGCAGGGTACGGAGCAGCGCGCGCTGCTGGCCGACCTCGAGGGCTGCCTGCAGTCAGCCGAGGGGCTGATCTCGGACCTGCTCGACATCTCGCGACTGGATGCCGGTGCGATCCGCGCCGAGGTCGGCGACGTGCCGCTGGAGCCGCTGCTGGACGGGATCGACGCGGAATTCCGGCTCGCGGCCGGCAAGCGGCAGCTCGCGCTGCGCGTGCACCGCAGCTGCGCGGCCGTCCGTTCCGACGCCCGGCTGCTGCGCCGCGTGCTGCAGAACTTCGTCGGCAACGCGCTGCGCTACACGCCGTCGGGACGCGTCGTCGTCGGCGTGCGGCGTCATGGAAGCGCGGTGCAGATTCAGGTCTGGGACACCGGCGTCGGCATCCCGCCCGCGCAGCAGCAGCGCGTGTTCGAGGAATTCGTCCGCGGCGAGGCGCGCCGCGAGCCGGACGACCGCGGCGGATTCGGGCTCGGGCTCGCGATCGCGGAGCGAATCGCGCGGGTGCTCGGGCACCGGATAGGGCTGCGGTCGGTGCCCGGCCGCGGCTCGGTGTTCTGGATCGAGGCGGCGCGCTGCGCTCCGCCGCAGGCCAGGCCGCTGCCTGGCGCGCCACCGCGTGCCGCCGGGCGACTGGCGGGCGTGCGCGTGCTGTGCATCGACAATGATCCCGGCGCGCTCAGGGGACTGGCGACGCTGTTGCAGTCCTGGGGCTGCGAGACGCTGCCGGCCGCCGGCATCGACGAGATCGTCGCGCGGCGCAGCCTCGCCGGCTGGCGGCCGGACCTGGTCGTCGTCGACTACCATCTCGAGGGCGGCGCGACCGGGCTCGACGTCGTCCGGCACCTGCGCGCGGTCGAGGGCATCGCGGCGCCTGTGCTGGTCGTGTCGGCCGACGCGAGCGAGGCCGTGCGGGCCGAGGCCGAGGCGCTGGACTGCGTGTTCCTCAGGAAGCCGCTGAAACCGCTCGCGGTCCGCAGCGCGCTGCAGCGGCTGCTCGAGGCCGCACCGGCGGCCGGCAACGCCGCAACCGGCTGAGCGCCGTCAGCGCTGGACCGGCAGCAGCCGCACCTCGTCGAGCCCGAAGAAATAGTCCTTCGACAGCGGTTGCTTGCCGATCAGGCGTAATTCCAGCTGGTTGTCACCGGCCGCGAGCAGGAAAATGCCGGCGTCGGCCGGGCCGGCCGGCACGACTTTCGTCGCGTGGCCGGACAGCGTCTTGGTCGACACCGTCGTGCCGAGCGCCGCGACGACGTCGCCGAAGTCGGGCGCGCGCGTGTAGCGCAGCTCGACGCGGTACTGTCCCGGCTTCTGCACCGGCAGCGACAGCTTCAGCACCGAGCCGGGCGCGCCGCCGCTCCACAGCACCTGCGCGCCGCCGCTCCAGCCGGGGCCGAAACTGCCCATCGCCTGCTGCGCCAGCTTGCCGCCGCGCACCGACAGTCGGCCCTGCGCCAGCAGGGCCTCGGCCTCGAAGCTGAGCACGCCGGTCGCCGCCGCCAGCCCGGCGGTCGACGCGGCAGCGGATCCGCCGCCGCCGGCCTGCGGCGGGATCACCGGCACGCGGACCACGGACTTGGGCGGCGGCGGAGGCGGCACTTCCTGGCTGTTGTTCGACATCGCCAGCGCGTAGTCGAACTCGAAGGCGCGGTAGATGATCGGGAAGTGCTTCAGGTACTGCGTCGCGAGCGTGAATTCCATCGCCTGCGGATGGCCGGGGTCGATCTTGATGCTGCGCTCGGCCTGGCTGCAGTGTGACGCGTGGCGCAGGAACGGGTCCTTGTAGCAGCCGGCCAGGTCGGAGCGGATCTCGCCGCTGATCGCGCCGCTGACGATGAGCTGCTCCTTTGCGGTCTGGTCGGCCGGCGTCCAGCGCCCGGTGCCATGGACGTAGACGGGACTTAGCACGCTGCGGATCAGGCTGATCCCGCCCGGGTAGGGAATGCCCTGCTTGTCATAGGGTACGGGCCACTGTGCCAGGCGAACGGGATCGTCGAAAGGATTGCCGTACTCGCCGACGTGGCAGGCTGCCTTGAACTCGTACTGGTGGACTTTCTTGGTGACGCCGGAGGCCTTGATCAGCACCGCGTCGCCGCAGGCGATTGCGAAATGCCGCCCCGTGTATTCCTTGGCGGACGACGGCGGGGCCGACGCCAGCAGGGCCAGGGCGGCTATGGATGCTGCGGCGCGCGTCGAGAGCATGAATCGTCCTCCTGCCCCGTTGATACGCATTCCGGGGCGGGCGGGGGCCATCGGGCGCTCAAGGCTCCGGCGTGGGCGCGATCTCCAGCTCGCGGAAGATCATCGAGGCCTGCGTGCGGTTGCGCGCGCCGAGCTTCGCCAGCGCCGCCGACACATGCGCCTTGACCGTCGTCTCCTCGATCGCGAGCTCGGCCGCAATCTGCTTGTTCAGCATGCCGTTCGCGACCAGTTCCA
>JBFGAO010000250.1:0-2475 GCA_041568095.1 Steroidobacteraceae bacterium
CAGCCACGCGGACAGCCTGGCGCTCGGGCTGGTCGCTCTCGAGCAGCCCGGGGTCCGCGCGGCGCGCTGCAGCGGCTGCCACGTCGGCTCGGCGTCGCGCTTCGCATCGCATGCGCTGATGGCGGCCGGCCACCCGCGCCTCAGTTTCGAGCTCGACACCTTCACCGAGCTGTGGCGCACCAGCGGCGGCCGCGAGCATTACCGCGTGGACGACGACTACCGGCGCCGCAAGGCGGCTGCGCCCGCGGTCGAGACCTGGCTCGTCGGGCTCGTCGAGCAGGCACGCCGCGTCACGGCGATCACCGCCAGCGAGGCGGCGGCCGGCGGCGTGCTGCCGGACTTCGCGCTGTTCAACTGCTACTCCTGCCACCGCTCGATGAAATTGCGCCGCTGGCGCGACGCGCCGGGCCTCGCGCCGGGCAGCCTGCGCGTGCAGGACAGCGCGCTCGTGCTGCTGGCCGCGGCAATGGACGCGCTGGACCCGCCGGCGGCCACCGGGCTGCGCGCGGCGACGCTGGACCTGCATCGCGGCGCGGCGCGCGGATTGCCGGCGCTGCGCGAGGCGGCTGCGGCGCTGGATCCGCTGCTTGCGGCGCTGGGGGACCGGCTGGCCGGCCGCCGCTACGGGCCCGCCGAGCAGCGTGCACTGCTGGAGTCGCTGCTGCGCGCCGCCGACCGCGGCGAGCTGCCCGACTACGCCGCCGCCGAGCAGGCGGCGATGGCCGTGACGCTGCTGCTGGCCGAGACCGGCCGCGTCCGGGAACTCGAGGCGCAGGTGGACGCGCTGTTCCGCGACCTCGCCGAGGACGAGCGCTACGATGCGCAGCGCTTCGCGAGGCTGCTGGGCCGGATCTCGCCGGCCCGTGGCCCCTGAGCGGCAATCCGCCCCCGGGACCGGGCTATAATCGCGCCCCCGCCCGCCATCGTTCCCTGCAGGGAACTGTGCGGCGGGACCCGCGTCTACCACTCGCCTGAACAGCCGACGGATTTCACGACATGGCAGCAGCATCGTCACCGGCCGCGCGCGCGGCAGTTTCCCTCCTTGCGCTCGGCGCCCTGCTGGTCGCCGGCTGCAGCGGCAAGCCGCATGCGGCGCCGGCCTTCCCGACCGCCGAGGCCGGCGATGGGCACGTTGTGCTCAGCTGGGGTGCCGTCACCGGGGCCCGCAAGTACGTGATCCTGTGGTCGGACAGTTCGGCGCCCGGCGTCGTCAACGAGATCAAGGACATCGAGCAGACCAGCTTCGCCCACGCCAACCTGGTCAACCTGCGAACCTACACCTACCGGGTCGTCGCCGAGTCGAGCGGGGGCCGCGGGCCCGAGAGCAACCCGGTGCAGGCCGTCCCGGGACCGGTGCCGGGGCCGGTCGAGTGGGCCGTCGCGCGGATCGTCGGTACGGACCACTTCATCCACTTCGCGACGGCCGCGCGCGCGAACAAGTACCGCGTCTACATCGGCGCCACCGCCGACTCGCTCGCGGGCCGGCGGCCAAACGCCCCCTTCGTAGAGGGTGCGACGTCGCCGATCAAGCGCGAGGGCGCCGGTGCGAGAACTCCCGTCTACTACCGCGTGATCGCGATGAACGACTCCCGGATCGGGTTCGACGGCCCGGTCATCGTGTCGACCGTGCACGTGATCACCAACATCGACCTGCCGGCGACCGCACCGGCGCTGGCCGACCCGAATGCCGACAAGTGCCTGGACCTGGTCGGCGCGACCGGCGACTGCAAGGGCGTGCTGACCGCCCGCGACATGGCGGCCGCCGGCCTGTCGGGGCTGTTTGCGGCGGGCCGCGTCAACGGCGACTCGCGCTTCGCGGACTTCAACGCCGACGGCCGGGCCGACCTGTTCAGCGGAACGCTGTCGCCGGCGACCGAGGCGGCCTCGCGGGCCCTGCTGCACGTCAACCAGGGCACCGGCAACTTCGCGGCCGACGCCGGCGTGACGGCGCTGGGCATCGGCGGCTTCGGCGGCACGCTGCTGGCCGCCGATTTCGACAACGACGGCGACGTCGACCTTTTCGCGCCGCACGACACGTCGCGCGGCGACGGCGCACGCAACTGGCTGCTGCGCAACAACGGCGGGGCCGTCTTCACCGATGTCGCGGCAGCCGCCGGAGTCGACACGAACCCGCCCGGCGCAGGCTACGTCCCGCGTGGCGGGCAGGCCGCCGACTTCAATGGCGACGGGCGGGTCGACCTGCTGTTCGGCTCGCGTCTGCTGCTGAACAACGGCGACGGCACATTCTCGGACGGCAGCGCCACCGCGAACGTGCCGCTGCGCGCCGACCAGGGGCTCAAGCTGTTCGACGCGGACCTCGACGGCGACCTCGACCTGCTGCACCACGACGGCACCGTGACGCGCTTGCACCGGAACACGGGCGGCGTGTTCGACGCAGGGACCGTGGTCCACGAGGATACGACCCAGGCGACGAATGGCGCGGGCCTGAACGTCTGCGACGTCAACAGCGACGGC
>JBFGAO010000251.1:0-2471 GCA_041568095.1 Steroidobacteraceae bacterium
GGGCTCATCGCACTGTCCGGCGCCGGCGACGGCGACGTCGGCCAGGCGCTGGCCGCCGGGCGGGACGCCGATGCCGCGGAGGCGCTCGCGCGCTGGCAGGGGCTGTTCGGCGACCGCTACTACCTCGAGGTGCGGCGCACCGGCCGCCCCGGCGAGGAGGAGCACATCGCCGGCGTGCTGGCGCTGGTCGCGCGGCAGCCCGCGCCGGTGGTCGCGACCAACGACGTGCGCTTCCTCGCCGCCGGTGACTTCGAGGCGCACGAGGCGCGGGTCTGCATCCACGACGGCGCGCTGCTCGACGACCCGGACCGGCCGCGCCGCTACTCGCCGCAGCAGTACCTGAAGACGCCGGCCGAGATGGCCGGGCTGTTCGCGGACCTGCCCGAGGCGCTGGCGAACAGCATCGAGGTCGCGCGCCGCTGCTCGCTGGACATCGAGCTCGGCCGCTCCTGGCTGCCGGACTTCGCGACGCCGGACGGCTCGACGGTGGCCGACTACCTGCAGCGGCAATCCGAGAACGGCCTGGCGCTGCGCCTCGCCGCGATCGACGCCGAGCCGGCGCTCAGGATCCGCGCGGTCGAGCCGGCCGAGTACCGCGCGCGCCTCGACAGCGAGCTCGACGTCATCTGCAAGATGGGCTTCGAGGGCTATTTCCTCGTCGTCGCGGACTTCATCCGCTGGGCGCGGGAGCAGGGCGTGCCGGTCGGGCCGGGCCGTGGCTCGGGCGCCGGCTCGCTGGTGGCCTGGGCGCTGGGCATCACCGACCTGGACCCGCTGCAGCACGACCTGCTGTTCGAGCGCTTCCTGAATCCCGAGCGCGTGTCGATGCCGGACTTCGACATCGACTTCTGCATGGAGGGCCGCGACCGCGTCATCGACTACGTCGCGCAGCGCTACGGCCGCGACCGTGTGTCGCAGATCATCACCTTCGGCTCGATGGCGGCACGCGCGGTGGTCCGCGACGTCGGGCGGGTGCTGGGCCACCCCTACGGCCTGGTCGACGGCGTCGCGAAGCTGATCCCGTTCGAGCTCGGCATCACGCTCGACGACGCGATCACCAAGGAGCAGGAACTGGCGCGGCGCTACCGCGACGAGGACGAGGTCCGCGACCTGATCGACCTCGCGCGCTCGCTGGAGGGCCTGGTCCGCAACGCCGGTACGCACGCGGGCGGCGTCGTGATCGCTCCGTCGGTGCTGACCGACTTCGCGCCGCTGTTCCGCGAGCCGGGCAGCGACAGCGTCGTCACGCAGTTCGACAAGGACGACGTCGAGGCGGCGGGGCTGGTCAAGTTCGACTTCCTCGGCCTGCGCACGCTGACGATCATCGACTGGACCGTGCGGCTCGTGAACGAGCAGCGCGCTGCGGCCGGCGAGCCGCCGCTGGACGTCGCGCGGCTGCCGCTCGACGACCCGGCGACCTACCGGCTGCTGAAGTCCTGCCGGACGACGGCGGTGTTCCAGCTCGAGTCGCCCGGCATGAAGCAGCTGGTCCGCAAGCTGCAGCCGGACCGCTTCGACGACATTGTCGCGCTGGTGGCGCTGTTCCGGCCCGGCCCGCTGCAATCGGGCATGGTCGACGACTTCATCGCGCGCAAGCACGGGCGCATCGACGGCCCGATCGACTACCTGCACCCGAGCCTTGCGCAGGTGCTGAAGCCGACCTACGGCGTGATCCTGTACCAGGAGCAGGTCATGCAGATCGCGCAGACGCTGTCCGGCTACACGCTGGGCGGCGCCGACCTGCTGCGCCGCGCGATGGGCAAGAAGAAGCCCGAGGAGATGGCGAAGCAGCGCTCGTCCTTCGTCGACGGCGCGGTCGCACGCGGCGTGCCGGCCGGCAAGGCCGGCCAGATCTTCGACCTGATCGAGAAGTTCGCCGGCTACGGCTTCAACAAGTCGCACTCGGCCGCGTACGCGCTGCTGGCCTACCAGACGGCCTGGCTGAAGGCGCACCACCCGGAGGCCTTCATGGCCGCGGTGCTGTCCTCGGACATGGACAACACGGACAAGGTCGTCACCTTCATCGACGAGTGCGCGGCGATCGGCCTGCAGGTGCTGCCGCCGGACGTCAACAGGTCCGTCTACCGATTTGCAGTCGAGGGCGCGGGGACGATCCGCTACGGCCTCGGCGCGGTCAAGGGCGTCGGCGAGGGCGCCGTCGAGGCGATCATCGTCGAGCGAGGGCGCGGCGGGCCATTCCGCGACCTCGCCGACCTGTGCACGCGCGTGGACCTGAAGCAGGTCGGGCGCCGGACGCTGGAGGCGATGCTGCGCGCCGGCTGCTTCGACGGCTTCGGCCGCAACCGCGCGACGCTGGCGCAGATGCTGCCGCTCGCGGTGCAGCTCGGCGAGCAGGCGACGCGCGCCGAGGCGGCGGGCCAGGAGGACCTGTTCGGCGCTCCGGCCGAGCCGCACGCCGCCGCGCTCGCGCCGGCTGCGCTGGAGGTCGAGGACCTGCCCGAGTGGAACGA
>JBFGAO010000252.1:0-2447 GCA_041568095.1 Steroidobacteraceae bacterium
ATCCGCTCCATGACCATGACCTCGCGGCGGCACAGGTCCCAGTGCACCTCGGGCACGTGCAGCATCGTCGAGCCGGCGAAGTTGCGCGCGAGCTGCGACGCATTGGCGGCCTCGCGCATCAGGTCCAGCTCGTCGAGGATCGTCTTCTCGTACTCGGACACGACCTCGACCGGGCGCAGCCGCCGCGAGTCCTCCCACCAGCGCTGCGCGAGCGCGGCGAGCTGGTGCAGCACCTCGAGGTCGCGGCCGATCACGGCGCGCATGCCGGGGCGCAGCACCTTGACGACGACCTCGCGGCCGTCCTTGAGCCGTGCCGTGTGCACCTGCGCGATCGACGCTGCGGCCAGCGGCGCCTCGTCGAAGCCGTCGAACAGTTCCCCGACCGGCCTTCCCAGCGCTTCCTCGATGCGCGCCTTCGCGTCGGCGCCGGCGAAGGGCGGCACGCGGTCCTGCAGCTTCGCGAGCTCGTCGGCGATGTCCGGCGGCAGCAGGTCGCGCCGCGTCGAGACCGCCTGGCCGAACTTGACGAAGATCGGGCCCAGCTCCTCGAGCGCAATGCGCAGCCGCTCGGCGCGCGTGCCGCGGCTGCGCGCGAACCAGGTCCACGGCGACAGGTAGAACACGAAGCGCAGCGGCCGGTACAGGTGCGTCGCGCGGACGAAGTCGTCCAGCCCGTGGCGCACCAGCACGCGGTGGATCTCGAGCAGCCGCCGCGCGACCGGCAGCGAGATCAAGCGCGTCCCCCGCGCTCGAGCCGCGCGATCCGCGCCTCGAGCCGGTCGGTGGCCTCACGCAGCGCGTCCACGGCGGCAAGGAACTCGTCGGCCTCGCTGCGCGCCGGCAGGTCGCGGCTCTCCTCGGTCAGGTACTCGGCGACGTTCATCGCGGCCGTGTCGCGGGCCTTGCTCATCCAGTTGCGCGCGCCGCGGGCGAAGCGCGCGATGTGGTGCGCGGCGACGTCGCCGGTCAGCCGGGACAGTTCCTCCTCGAACTCGGGCCGCGCGACCTCCAGCAGCTGCTGGAAGCCCTGCGCGACCTCGCCGTCGCCGCTGACCTGGACACCGCCGGCGCGGATCGCGCGTTGCGCGTCGTCGGCCCACGCGAGCCGCGCGAGCGCGAGCGGCGTACCCTCGATCGTCGCGTCGGCCGGCGCATCCGCGCCCGGGCCGATCGAGACCCGCCCGTTGCCGGCGCTGATGCGCAGCCGCAGCGGCGTCGCCGCGACCCGCAGTTCCAGCGCGCGCCCGTCCACGCGCGCGAGCAACCGCCGCGCGCGCGCCGAATCCGCGATGTTGCGGTTCAGCACGTCCTCGAGCGGTGCAAGCAGTGGGTGGGCGGCCATCGGCGGCTCAGTAGGCGAAGCCGAGGTGCAGGGCGACGATGCCGCCGGCCAGGTTGTGCCAGCGGCAGTCCTCGAAGCCGGCCCCGCGCATCATCTCCGCGAGCCCGGGCTGGTCCGGGTGGCGGCGGATCGACTCGGCCAGGTAGCGGTAGCTGTCCTCGTCGCCGGCGACGAGCCGGCCGAGGCGGGGCAGCACCGTGAACGAATACAGGTCGTAGGCGGACTTCAGCCCCGGGACCTGCGGCGCCGAGAACTCCAGCACCAGCAGCCGGCCGCCAGGCCGCAGCACGCGGCGCATCGCGGCGAGCGCCGCGGGCTTGTCGGTGACGTTGCGCAGCCCGAAGCCGATGGTCACGCAGTCGAAGCTCGCGTCCGGGAAGGGCAGGCGCTCGGCGTCGGCCTGCGCGAACGCGGCGTTGCCGGTGATGCCCTGGTCGAGCAGCCGGTCACGGCCGCGCGACAGCATCTCCCAGTTGATGTCGGACAGCACGACCAGCCCGTCGCGGCCGACCTGCCGCGCGAGGCCGGCGCCGAGGTCGCCGGTGCCGGATGCAACGTCGAGCGCGCGCTGCCCGGGCCGCAGCCCCGTCTGCGACAGCGCGAAGCGCTTCCACAAGCGGTGCAGGCCGCCGGACATCAGGTCGTTCATCAGGTCGTAGCTGCCGGCGACCGAGTCGAAGACGCCGCGCACACGCCGGGCCTTGTCGGCTGCGGGCACCTGCTCGTAGCCGAAGTCGACGGTCGGGCCGGGGCCCTTGCTGGATGTCCCCTGGGTCATGCGTCACCGGGTGGTCCCGGGGCAATTCTACGGGGCGGCGCGCCGGATGACACGAAACGCCGCGGCGGCTCAGCGGGGCAGCTTGCGCTCGTAGCCGAGCTTCTCGCAGCGCTCGAGGTAGCGCGCCCATTTCTCGTCGTAGCCGGCGCCCAGCTCGCGCAGGTAGTCCCAGCTGTACAGGCCCGTGTCGTGGCCGTCGTCGAAGCACAGCCGGACCGCGTACAGCCCGACCGGTTCGACCTTCACCAGCTGCACCGCCTCCTTGGCCAGCTCCAGCTTGCCCTCGCCGCCGCCGTGGCCGCGGACCTCGGCCGACGGCGAGTACAC
>JBFGAO010000253.1:0-2443 GCA_041568095.1 Steroidobacteraceae bacterium
CGCGCGCCTCGAGCGCCTGCTCGCGGCGCTGCCCGAACGTTCCGCGATGCGCGGCAGCACCGCCTACACGGTCGCCGAGCTCGAGGACCAGCTGGCCTGGGTCGACGACCGGCTCAGTGCAGCGGCGCTGGTGCCCAGTGCGCCGGAGCCGAACGAACGCCTGTGGCGCCAGCGCATCCAGCTGATGGATTCGCTGGTCAAGGTCCGGTACGCGGATGCGGCCGGGCCGACCTTGTGACAACGCTGACGGAGAGAGGCACATGAACATGAGTGGACTGCGTGCGACGGTGGCGGCGCTGCTGCTGGCACTGGTGGCGGGGCCGGCGCTCGCGAATCCGGCCGACGAGAGCGCGGACCGGGAGCAGCGCCTGCGCGAGGCGCGCGAGGCGCTGGAGCGCGCAGCGCGCGAGATCGCCGAATTGACGACCGAGGTCTACGGGCCCGGCCTGATGCGGCACATCGAGATGCACATCGGCGGGCCGCGCCGCGCGATGCTCGGCATCAACCTCGGCCCGGCCGAGGGCGGCGACAAGGGCGTGCGGGTCCAGGGCGTCAGCCCCGGCGGGCCGGCCGCCGACGCCGGCGTCAAGGCGGGCGACGTGATCACCGGCATTGACGGCAAGCCGGTCGGCACGGGACGCGACCTGCTGCAGGCGATGGAGGGCGTCGAGCCCGGCCAGAAGGTCGCGCTGGAATTGCGCCGCGACGGCCGCAGCCAGAAGGTCACGGTCACCGCCCGCGAGAGCGACCGGCCGATGCTCGCTCAGGCCTTCGCGATGCCGCATGGCCCGTTGCAGGGCGGTGCGCCGATGCATGGCCGGCACTGGCTGCTGGCCGGCTGGGGCGATGCCGAGCTCGTCACGATGACGCCCGGGCTCGGCCGCTACTTCGGCACCGACAAGGGCGTGCTGGTCGTCCGGGCGCCGTCCGACTCGGCGCTGGGGCTGCAGGACGGTGACGTGATCCAGGCGATCGGCAGCCGCGAGCCGCAGAACGCCCCGCATGCGATGCGCATCCTGCGCTCCTACCAGCCGGGCGAGACCATCGAGCTCAGGATCATGCGCGACCGCAAGGCGCAGACGCTGCGCGGCGTCGCGCCGGAGGGGCCGGTCCGGATCCAGCGCCGCGAGCGGATCGTCGTGCCGGGCAAGACGCCGCCGGCGCCCGCTGCGCCGCCGGCGCCGCGCCCGCCGGGAGCATCCCCGACCTCGGCCTGACGCGACGGGCCCTGTGCTAGTCTGCGCGGCCCATGCGCCGCGCAGACTTCTCCTACGACCTGCCGCCGGAGCTGATCGCGCAGCGCCCGCTGCCGGAGCGCTCGGCGAGCCGGCTGCTGGTGCTCGACGGCGCGACCGGCGCGCTCGAGGACCGGCGCTTCCCCGACCTCGCGCAGCTGCTGCGGCCCGGCGACCTGCTGGTGCTCAACGACACGCGGGTGCTGCCGGCGCGGATCGGTGCGCGCAAGGACAGCGGCGGCGCCTGCGAGATCCTGCTGGAGCGCGTGCTGGACGGCCGGCGCATCCTTGCGCAGGCACGCGCCAGCAAGGGCTTCCGGCCCGGCACCGCGCTGACGCTGGACGGCGGCGCCCGGGCGGTCGTCACGGGCCGGCAGGACGACCTCGTCGAGTTCGAGCTGGACCGGGAGCCGCTCGACTACTTCGAGCGCCACGGCGAGATGCCGCTGCCGCCCTACATCGACCGGCCGGCGCAGCCGGAGGACCGCAGCCGCTACCAGACCGTGTTCGCGGCCGAGCCGGGCGCGGTCGCGGCGCCGACGGCGGCGCTGCACTTCGACGCGGCGCTGCTCGAACGGCTGGCCGCGCAGGGCGTCGCGACCGGCCGGCTCACGCTGCATGTCGGGGCCGGCACGTTCCAGCCGCTGCGCGGCGACGACGTCGAGGCACACCGGCTGCACAGCGAGCGCTTCCGCGTCCCGGCCGGGGTCGTCGCAGCGGTCGGCGCCGCGCGGGCACGAGGCGGGCGGGTCGTCGCGGTCGGCACGACCGTCGTGCGCAGCCTCGAGGCCGCCGCTGCCGGCGGCCGCCTCGCGCCCTGCGAGGGCGAGACCGACATCTTCATCCGGCCGGGACACCGCTTCCGGGTCGTCGACGCGCTGGTCACGAACTTCCACCTGCCGGAATCGACGCTGCTGATGCTGGTCAGCGCCTTCGCCGGGCGCGAGCGCGTGCTGGCCGCCTACGCGCATGCGATCCGCGAGCGCTACCGCTTCTACAGCTATGGCGACGCCATGGTGATCATCTAGTCATTCCGCCCGCAGCGCCACGATCGGGTCCACCGCGCTGGCGCGCCGGGCCGGCCAGTAGCAGCCCAGCCAGGCGACGGACGTGAAGCCGACCGCCGCAAGCGCGAAGGTGGCGGGGTCGGTCGCGCTCACGCCGAACAGCAGGCCGGCGAGCAGCCGGGTCAGGCCGATCGCGCCGGC